>JAGPHL010000119.1:0-2153 GCA_018055515.1 Anaerolineae bacterium | reverse complement strand
CCGCCTTCACCGTCATGGCAAAGATGATGTTGGCGCGCACCGTGCGCCGCGTGCGGCGGCTCAAGCGCACGAGGAAAGGCAACTGCCGCAAATCGTCGCCCATGAGCACCACGTCCGCCGTCTCCAACGCCTGCTGTGAGCCGGCCCCGCCCATCGCGATCCCCACATCGGCCTGCGCGAGCGCCGGGGCGTCGTTAATGCCGTCCCCGACAAAGGCGACGACCTCGCCGGCACTGTCCCCCGCAGCGCGCTGCAAGTCACGCACGGCATTGACCTTGTCTTCCGGCAGCAATCCGGCGCGGACCTCATCCACGCCGGCAGCGCGCGCAATGGCCTCCGCGACGGTGATCCCGTCGCCGGTCAACATCACAGTGCGCAGACCTCCCAATTCCCGCAGCGCCGCAAGCGCCTCGGCGCTCGCCGGCCGGAGGGTGTCGGCGATGGCAAAGAGGGAACAGACGCTCTCTTCATGGCCCACCAGCGTGACCGTTCGGCCTTCCGCGGCAAGGCGTTCCGCCTCACGACAAACGGCCTCGGAATGCGGGAACACGGCGTCGAAATAGGGATGGCTGGCGACGGTCACGCGCTCGCCGTTGACCCGTCCCGTGACGCCATGCCCCTCCAGGACGGTGACGTCCTGCGCCGGCAGAGGAGTGAGCGCCTGCGCCTGAGCTTCGGCCACCAAGGCCCGCGCCAGGGGATGGGATGATTGCGCCTCGACGGCAGCCGCGAGCTGCAACCCATTGCGCGCGCAGTCAGCGTCCTCGCACACCTTGAGGATGTCCGTGGCAACCGGTTTGCCCTCGGTCAGCGTGCCCGTCTTGTCGAAGGCGAAGAGCGTCACCTCACCCAGGCGTTCCAGCGTCTGCCCCCCTTTGATCAGGACGCCGCGTCGCGCCGCGTGGGTGAGCGCGCTCACGACGCTCACCGGGGTGCTGATGACCAGGGCGCAGGGACAGGCGATGACCAGGAGTTGCAACGCCCGCATGAGCCAACCGTTGTCGCCCCAGAAGGGCTGTCCCCAGAGCAACGGCGGTACGCCGGCGATCAACGCCGCGATGAGGGTCACGGCGGGCGTGTAGACCCGCGCGAAGCGATCCACAAAACGCTGCACCGGCGCCTGACGCGCCTGCGCCTCCTGCACCAGGGTGATCATGCGGCTGAGGGTCGAATCCACGGCGCGGCGCGTCACCTCCACCTCCAGGGCGCCGGACGTGTTGATGGTGCCCGCATAGACCTCGTCGCCGGCGGCTTTGTCCACCGGCACGCTCTCCCCCGTGATCGCCGCCTGATCCACCGCACTGCGCCCGGCGCGCACCACGCCGTCCACCGCAATCCGATCGCCGGGGCGAACGAGCACCCGCGCGCCGACAGCGACGGCCTCGACCGGAAGGGGATCTGTCGTCCCATCGGGGCGCAAGACCAACGCCGTCGGCGGCGCGAGGTCAAGCAGGCTTTCCAGCGCGCCCCGCGAACGCTCGGTGGCGTAGCTCTCCAACGCCTCGCCCAGGGAAAAGAGCACGACCACGATGGCCGCCTCGCTCCACTGACCGATGAGCATCGCGCCACACACGGCGATCACCATGAGCGTGTCAATACCCAGCATCCGCGCGCGCCCCACCTCGTTGAGGGCCTGGCGGAAGACGGGGGCGCCGCCCAAGAGAATCGCCAACGCGAAGACTGCCGTCGTCACCAGCTCCGGGACGTGAAAGAGCGACAGCGCCAGGCCCATCAGGGTCAGCCCGCCGGCGAGGGTCGTGAGGACCGTCTCCGTGCGGGAGAGCAAAAAGCGGGCGAAAGTCGCCACCGCCCGCTCCTGGGACGCAGCGGAGCGCGTCCGCTCAACCACAAGCGTGTGTCCCGTCTCTTCCACAATGCGCGACACACGGTCGAGGTCGAACTCAGACGGGTCGAGCTGCACGGTGAGCATCCCTGTCCCAGGGTCCACCTCACACGCGCGGACGCCTTCCAGGGCGCGCACCTGCGTCTGAATCCGCGCAGCGCAATCCGAACAAGCCAATCCGGCGATTTTGTAAGTGCGTGTCTCGGACAAGTGAACCTCCAGGTTTCCCTCCGCCCGGTCACAGACGGAGGATTGCGATTTCCAGGCGCATGGCTGAGGCCATCTCAAGCATGGCGGGCATGTTCCAGGC
>JAGPHL010000118.1 GCA_018055515.1 Anaerolineae bacterium | reverse complement strand
GACCCCTTTTCACCGGAGCTGGATTTGGAGCAGGTGGGGTTGTCGGAGGACAATTTCTACGGCGATCCGCAGCTCCAGGCGGCGTATGTGAAAGCGCTGGCGGAATACAGTCAGCCCGGCTACGTGGAGGCCCTCGAGGCGCAGCTCGGCCCGCGCTACGAGGCGTTGCGCGCGGCCCTGGAGCCGGAATTCGGCGCGGACGTGCTCACCCCGCCGTGGGATCGCCTGCGCCGCCGTCAGGAGCTCATCCGTGAACGGCTCGCCCCCTTGCAGCTGACCTATGCCTACCGCGTGGATCCCGCCGACCTCAGCACTGCCGTCGCGCCAACGGACACGCTGATCATAGAAGTCGGCAACCTCATGGACCTGCCCGTGGAGATCGTGAGCGTCAGCGTGGAGGGGGTGGAGCTTCCCGCGACGCGCGAGTGGGTTTCACCGGAGACGCGGGAGCTGACGGCGACGCCGCTGGAATCCGCGCCGGAGGCCCTCGTGCTGCGAGCTCTGCCGGCGCAGGCGGCGGCCTTGCCCTATGTGCGCTTGCGCTTGCCCGTGACAACGACGCTCACGGAGGGACTGGTGCTGCGTACCCGGTTGTGGGGACTGACCAACACGCTGACGCAGACAATTGCGCCGGCGTATGCCCTGCCGTTGGGCGATTCCCCCCGACCCTCCTGGCCCACGCTGGAAGAGGCCCTGGCGCGTCATCCCTACCTGCAACCTGTACCGGGGGAGCCGCTGCTCACGATCCCTGCCGGAACCTGGGACATCAGCGGGACGTTGGTGCTGCCTGCCGGATATGGGCTGCGCCTTGGCCCCGGGACGACGCTGCGCTTTGGCCCGGAGGACTTTTTGCTCGCTGAAGGGCCGCTCGTCTTCGAGGGGACGGCGGGAGCGCCGGTGACGCTGCAGCCCCGTGACGAGGTGTGGCGGGGGATCGCCGTCATGAAGGCAGGGGCGTCCTCGCTGTGGACCTACACCGTCATCGAGAACACGGACGCCATCGCGCGCGATGGCTGGATGACTACCGGCGGGATCACCTTCTACCGCAGCCCGGTGCGGATCAGCCATAGCCGGATCCTGGGCACGCGCGCCGAAGATGGGTTGAACATCATCCATGCGCCTTTCGAGATCACCGACACGGAGTTCGCCGATGCCGCCTCCGATGCCTTCGACGCCGATTTTTCCGACGGCATCTTCGAGCGCTGCGTTTTCCATGACATTGGCGCGGATGGCATTGACGTCAGCGGCTCCGAGGTGACGGCGCGCCAGGTGCATTTCCAGAATTTGGGCGACAAGGGGCTGTCGGTGGGCGAGCGCAGCGTCATGACAGCCGAAGATATTTCTGTGGATGGGGCAGATTTCGGAGCTGCCAGCAAGGATCGTTCACATCTCACGGTGAACCGGGCGACGTTGAACAACATCGCCATCGCCGGCCTGGCGGCTTATATCAAGAAGCCTGCCTATGGGCCGGCAACGATGACGGCGACGGCGATAGACTTCGGCAACGTGCCGGCGGAGCGGCGAGTGCTGGTGCAGACCCGCAGCTGGATTGACCTGGATGGCGAACGCATCTGGGGCACTGATGTGGACGTCGAAGCGCTGTATGAGAAATGGGCCAAATAAAGGTCGCACGGCTGTTGGGGATGTTGGTTCTCGTCGCCGGGCTGTGGGGGTGCGGCGGCGATGCGGCGCCGGCGTCGCTCTACCGCGAGGTGGGGCGCTGGCTTGCGACGAATGCTCTGCCCGCTGAGGTCGTCGCGCTGCAGGAGCCGGAAGCGCTCCAGGGGATGACGTCGCAGCCGGTGATGGCGTTGCCGCTTGAGGGCGGCGCGTCCGCCGTGCTGGCGGCGCTCCAGGAGGCGCGCCCGGCGTATTGTCTGGCGGTGCGCAGCGTGACCTGGGAAGGGGTTCAGGCCGATCCCTGGTTCGGCGAGCATTACCGGCAGGTAGCGGTCAGCGCTGATGCGCGGGTGAGCTTCTCGCCGCTGACGCTGTACCGTTACACGCCATCGCCGTTCGACGACGGCGCCCTGGTCCCCCTCGCCGCGACATGCCGCGTTCCTGAGGTGGGGTACGTGACGGTCGAAGCGGTGCACCTCAGCCATCCCCGCCGGATCTGGCCCGGCGAGCCGTTTTACCTCACGGTGACGTTGCGGGGCGAGGTGCGGGAATCCCTGCGCGCGGTGTTGACGTTGCGCGCTCTTGCCGACGGGCGGATCTGGGTCCGTGAGACGCGCGAGCAGCCGGGCGGCCTCCCCACCGACGTCTGGTCTGGGGAGCAGCAGCCCTTGACGGAGCGCTATCGCCTTGTCCCGCCGGCGGGGCTTCCGCCGGGCGACTATGCGTTGGAGCTGGCATGGCTCCGTCCCAACGACGCCCCTTTCGGCGAGGCGGTGACGCTGGCGCAGCTCACGCGGCCCGCGGAGGTCTCGCAGGTCGCGCCGTCGCCGGATCACGCCGCGCCGGCCACGTTTGGCGACGCGATCGCGCTTTTGGGCTATGACGCGCCGCTCCAGGCTTCGCCGGGGACGACGATCACTGTGACCCTGTACTGGCGCGCGCTGGCCAGCGTTCCTGGCGATTACAAGGTCTTTGTCCACGTCTTTGCGGCGGATGGGACGCTCGTCGCGCAGCACGATGGGCAGCCCGTGAACTGGGCCTATCCGACGACGGCGTGGCAGGCTGGCGACATCGTCCTGGATCGGCATCCTCTGGCTCTGGCGGCGAACTTGCCGCGAGGGGAGTATCGGCTTTTCGTGGGGCTATATGAGGCGGCGGCGCCTGCGACGCGCCTGCCCGTGCGGGATGCGGAGGGGGCGCTCCAGCCGGACGAGCATTTGGGATTGGCCGTCTTGCCGGTGCGCTGAAGGGGTGACGATGATGAATTTCTGGCACTCGAGTTTTGCCCACCGTTGGCTGCCCTTGTTGCTCTTGGGGCTGGCGCTGGGCGGCGTGTTGCTGCTCGGCGAACGCCTGGATCGGTTGCCGGGAGCGTCCCTCGCGCCTTCTGGTCAGTTGCCGTTGACTGGTTGGCGGCGGCGCCTCGTCGCGAGCGGGCAGGTGCTGCCTTCTGCTGTGAACGGGATGGTGGCGCCGGGCTTTTATCCGCCGCCGGGGGTATACGAGAAGTCCCTGCGGCTGGAGTTGCGTCCCACTGATCGGCGGGCGGCGGTGGTCTTCACCACCGATGGGACGCTGCCGACGGCGGAGGTCGGCACGCTGTACCGGGAGCCGCTCTATTTGGAGGCGCGCTACCCCGGCGTGACCGTGATCCGCGCTGTGCAGGTGCTCGATGGCGTCGCCGGCCCCCCCGCGACGGCGGTCTACGTCGTGGGCTTGAACTCGCGGCTGCCGGTGCTTGCCCTCACCGCAGAACCGGACGCGCTGTGGGGCAGCGCGAGCGGTATCCTCGCCAACGCTTCTTTCCGCGGCGCTGAATGGGAACGCCCCGTCGAGGTGACGTATTTTGAGCCGGAGGGGACCGGGAGCTTCGCGGTGCCGGCGGGACTGCGCGTGCACGGCGACGTCCCCTTGCAGGCGCCCAAGCAATCGCTGCGGCTCTATTTCCGCGCCGAGTACGGCTCTGCTCGCCTCGGCTACCCGCTCTTCCCCGGTCATCCCGATCAGCCTGAAGTGGAACAATCCTACAAGCGGCTGTTGCTGGAGGCGGGGGATCGCAACGGCTGGTGGACGCTGTTCCGCGATCAACTGGTGGCCGATACGGCGGCGTCGGTGGGCCTGCCGGTCGCGCAGGGGCGTTTCGTGCATCTCTTCATCAATGGCCGTTCGTGGGGACTGTACCGGCTCACCGAGCGCGTGGATCGCTTTTTCCTGGAGGACAACTACGGCTTCCACGCCGTGGATGTGGTGCAGGAAGGACGGGCCCAAGAGGGCAGCGACGAGGGGTGGGACACGCTGGTGTCCTGGGCGACGGGACACGATCTGGCGGAGGCTGAAGCGTTCGCGTATGTGGCCTCGCGGCTGGACCTGAACAATTTCATGGATTTTGCTGCGCTGCAGCTGTATTTCGGCTTCTCGCCGGAAGACCTTTTCGCGGTGCGGGATCGCGGCGGTCCCTGGCGCTTCGTCTACGGCGGGAGCGGGCAGTCTTTCGCGCAGCGCGCGGAGGAGGCGCCGGCCGCGTTGACGCATGACGCCTCGGATTTCGCGCTCCTGCTGCGGGCGCTGCTGGCCAATGACGCTTTTCGGAGCGCTTTTGGGGTGCGCACCGCGATGCTGCTCAACACAGCCCTTGCGCCGGAGGCGTTGACCGCGCGGTGTGACGCGCTCGCCGCAACGCTGGCCTCCGATATCCCGTATGAAGAGGCGCGCTGGCCCGCGCTCACGCCCTGGGAAGGCAACGTCGCCGCGCTGCGCGCTTTCATCGCGGAGCGACCGGCCGTGTTGCGCGCGACCTTCGCGGCGAGCCTGGGGCAGGGAGAGCCGCTCGCGGTGCGTCTGGCGGTCGAGCCGCCGGAGGGCGGTGAGGTCTTCGCGGAGGGCGAACCGCTGGCGGAGGGCCGCTTCTTCGCGGGCAGCGAGGTCGCGTTCACGGCGGTGCCGTTCGAGGGCCATGCCTTTGAGGGCTGGGAGGGGATTGCTGCGCCTTCGAGCGCGCCGGTGTTGTCATGGACGGTGACCGCGCCGTTGACGCTCACCGCGCGTTTCCGGGCGCTTGCCGCTGACGATCCCGCCTTGCGCCCCAATGACGTCCTCATCAATGAGCTCTGGATCAACGACAACGGCACGTCCTACGCCAGCCTCGACGGTCGCCCCATCACCGGGGATTGGGTGGAGCTCCTCGTGCGCCGCCCGGCGACGGTGGATTTGCGCGGTTGGCGGCTGACCGATAACGACACCAAGACCGGCACGGAAGAAGGCTCCCTCATCTTCCCGCAGCTGACGGCGCTGGCGGCCGTCCCGCGCGGCACGGTCATCCTCATCGTGGCGACCGAGAATGCCTCCAACGACGCTTATTTCCCGGCGGACGACCTCGATCCGGCAGACGGACGGTTGCTGTTCTACGTGGGCAACGGCACTCTGGACGTGACGACCGACCCCGGCTTCGGCATGGGGACGCAGAACGAGGCGCTGACGCTGCTGGCGCCGGGCCCGTCGGCGGATTTCGGCGACGACATCGGCGTGGATTTTGTGGCCGAAGGCGCGGCGGTGACCCCGTATTCCTTCGGCGTGTTGCAAGATGGCGTGCGTTTCACCTCGCCCTTCCGCTGGCTGGGAGGGGACGACGGCGCTTTCTTCACCGCGCTCACCGCTAACGACGACGGCAGCCGCGATTGGGTCGTGGATCCCTCCGCGTGCGAATCGGGCGACGCCTTTTGCCTGGATGCGGTCAATCAGCTGACGCCGGGGGCGCTCAATCCGGGGCAGCGCGCGTTCCCCACCTGGGTCTTGTGGCTGGGTGGCGGCGTGCTGGGATTGCTGGCAGGCATCGTGCTGTTGCGGCGCCGCTGAGACGGCGGGCCGACCTCAGGGGGCGATGCGGATGACGGCGAGCTGCAGGCGGTCGTCGGGCTGACGTTGTCCCGCAACGGTGAGGGGGAGCCGCGCGAAGCTCGCGGTCTCGTACATGCCGATGTAGAGCGTGTAGTCTCCCGCCGGCGCTTGCGGGCTGACCGTGACGGCGTGCTCATCCAGGATGATTTCCCCCGTTTCCCAACCGAGGGTGGGGCGCTGCCATTGCGCCGGGACGCTGTCGTCCTGCCCGTAGATCAGCCCATCCGCCCCCACCAAATGGACGAAGACTTTGGCGTCGTTGCCCGGCCGGCTCTCGGCGCGCCAGACCAGGCGCAGGGAGAGCGTCTCGCCGGGGCGCAGGCTCTCGGGCGCGAGGTCGTAGCCGAGGAACGTGATGGCCTCCCCCAATTGCGCCTCCAGCGGATGGCTCAGCGGCGGCGCTGTGTAGAGCCGCGCTTGCCCGGCGACCTGAACCTGTCCCAGGGCGAGCCTGCCACCGGTTTCCACCCCCTCCACTCCCTCGAGGCTGAGCTGATACAGCCCCGGCTCGAGCGCCGGCAGCGGCAGCAGATAGATCACCCGCACCGTCTCGCCCGCCTGCCACAGCGACGTGGGATAGCTCGCGCCGAGCGGCGTTTCCTGCGTGACGAGGGCCGCGCCTGTCGCGTCGCGCAGGGTGAGGGTGACGGTGACGTCGCGCCCGGGGGCCTGTGTGGCCTGCCAGGTGACCTCGAATTCGACGCTGCCGCCCGGCGTCGCGGTGCGCAGCGTCTCCTCGAAAGCGATCGCGCGCAGGGGGCCGAAGTCCACGCCCGCTTGAAGCGGCTTGAGCGTGCGCCCTTCAACTTCCAGGGTGAGCGGCCCCAGGACGAGCGCACTGCCGCTGGGCCGTCCCTCGCGGAGCACGGGGAGCTGTCCCCCGCCTTCCCGCGCGAAAACTAGCTGGACTTCGTAGCGTCCTGCGGGGATGCCGTCGGGCAGGGGAATTTCGACCAGCTCGTAGACGGTGTCGCCGGCGCGCCATTGCTCGGAGAGGTAGTTGGCGGCGTCGCCCTGGCTCCAGAGGACGCCGTTGGCATCCACCAGGTGCACTTTGAGGACGCGCCCTTCGGCGACTGAGCGCAGCGCGCGCCAGTGCAGGAGCACGTCCACGGAAGCGTCGCGGGGCGTTGTCTGAGGCAGGCGCCAGTCGAGGATCTCGATCTCATCGGCGAAGGCGGCCTGCGCCGGCAGGTCGCGTTCCGCTTCCAGGACGCCGGGCTTGAGGCGCGCCAGGGTCACGGCGGCGCCGCCGAAGGGGTCGGGGAGCGGCGCCAGCGGTTCGGTGAGCTTCGCCGTCAGCGCGGCGATGGGGTCCGCCGGGGGATTATCCGCCGCGCGGAGATAGGTCACCGCGTCGTTGCCGCGCTGCGGGATGACCAGGCTCCGTCCGCCGTAGAGCCACACGGCGTCTACGGTGCGCGGCGCGACGAAGATGACCGTGGGATGTTTGTAGTGCAACGCCTGAATGACGACCGTCTCGCCGGCGTCCAGGCGCGCGGCGGCTTCCTGGGCGAGCTGCACGTATTCCGTGTTGAAAATCTCGTAGGTCTCCGGGCGTCGGACCCATTCGCCGAAATACGTCCGCACCGTGCTGCCGCCCTCGAAGGCAAGGAGGGCGACCAGCGCGAGGGGGGCGACGCGCCGGAGCGGGGGGCTGAGGCGGCGTTGCGCGGCGGCGAGCAGTGTTTCCAATCCCAGCGCCGCCAGGCCGAAGATGGCGGGGGTGATGCCAAAGCTGCGTTGTCCCTGGGGCATCAGATCTACCGTGAGGATGGCGGGCAGGCACATGCCGGCGGTCCAGATCAGGAGCAGGGCGTATTCGGGCTTCCGCCAGCGCTTCAGCGCTACGACGATGCCGATCCCGAAAGCCGCTGCCATGAGCGGGTCGAAGATGGGCTTGCCGGGCAGATTGTAATGCCAGCGCGGGTCACCTTTGAGGAAGAATCCCCCCACTGTCTTGAGGATGTTGTCGCCATAGACGCGGAACGCCGTGGCGCCGCCCGCCTGACGCAAGGCGAGCACCTGATCAGCGCGCTCCCAGAAGTCGTGGGGATGGTGGATGAAGTGCAGTCCCAGGGGGGCAAAGACGAGCACGGCGACGAGCGCCGCCAGCACGAGTCCGCCGAAGCGCCTGAGAAAGCGCTGCCGATCCACCAGCAGGCAGTAGAGGAAGAAGAGCAGCACGGTCACCGGAAACAGGCGCGCGGCCAGGTAGGTGTACAACACTAATCCCACAAACGCGCCGCCGAGGGCGAGCCAGCCCTGGTGTCCGTCGCGGTAGCCGCGCCAGAGGCAGAACAGCGCCAGGCATTCCAGCGGGGGGATGAGGATGTTGGGGTAACCGTTGCGGCTCACCGTCAGATGCCAGTACGAGAGGGCGGTCACGCTCGCGGCGATGAGCGCCAGGCGGCGGTTGCCGTAGAGTTCGCGCAGCAGCAGGTATACCAGGGGCAGCGTCACGGCGCCGATGAGGGCGGAGGTCAGCCGAATGCCGACGATTCCGATCCCCGCGAGGCGGAAGACGCCCGCCATGAGGTACATGTAGAGCGGTTCGCGGCCCGTGTAGGCGGAGAAGAAGACGGGCAGTTGGCCATGGTAGATTTCCAGCGCCATCAGGCCGTAGACGGCCTCGTCGAAGTGGAGCCCCGGCGGGAACCGCTTGAGGCCGATGAGGCGCAGCGCCGCGCCACTCAGCGTGATGAGGGCGAGGCACAACTTCCAGCGGAGACGGGCAATCGTCGCGAGCGCAGATTTCAAATTCGATGACCTTCTTCGAAAATAGAACCCGTGCCCAGGTGCTCACGTTCGCACGGGTCCACGTTATTTTCGTACCTGCTCGTGCGCCAGCACAGGGTGTCTCCTTTATACTTGATCCCGTGTCCTTGTCAATGAAACGGCAGCGTGCGCTGATTGACAGACATGCGTTTGACGTTATAATCCAGTTTGAGGTGCTATTTCATGAAACTGCGCTGGTTATTTGATCCCGATTATTCTGTTAAAGACGACCCTGAGGGTACAGCCTTCGATCGGATGTGCGAACTTCATCATTTGCCGATCTGAAGCTGATTTGT
>JAGPHL010000117.1 GCA_018055515.1 Anaerolineae bacterium | reverse complement strand
TATTTTCGAAGGAGGTAGTAACGTGGATTCACCATATGACCATGAGATAAGGGAAGATCGAGAAGACATGGATGATTATGAAACGTCCTCCTATTATGAGGAGAGCGAGGGAGCCGTGGAAACTCTGGATAACGGGCAGCCTGCTGCCGAAGCCTATCCTCAGCCAACCCTGGTGGTAACTGAGGAGCCTCTAACGGTGCCGGCTTTCGATCTGAATGCGATCGAACCCCATGAGCCTGAGCCTGAGACCGAGCTCGAAGAGGCCGATTTTGGAGGCCCGCCTCCCTTGCCCGCTGAGGAGGTCCATGCCGGTGAGAGCCCGGCGTTGACGGCTGAAATGCCCTTCGCGGAAGCGGTCCCTCCCCTTGTCGCTGTGACCCAGCCCGTTGAAGAAATGGGCGAGGGCCTTGTAGAAAGCGCGGAGGAAGGAGCTGCAGCGCCCGTCGCCCCTGAGCAACTGGCGGTCGAAGAGGAGTCAACGGACATCCTGCGGCGGCTGGACATGCGCACGCTGGACAGTATGCACCTGCCGGAATTGCGTGAACTGGCGCGCGCGTATAACGTTTCGGGCTACAGTCGCCTGAAGAAAGACGACCTGATCCTGCTGCTGCTCAAAGTGAAGGCGGAACGCGAAGGGTTTGCCTTCGGCGGCGGCATTCTGGAGATCACCAACGAGGGCATTGGGTTCTTGCGTTCGTCGCGTTATCTCCCCGGCGCCGATGACGCCTATGTTTCCCAGAGCCAGATTCGTCGGTTTGGGTTGCGCACCGGCGACATGGTCTCCGGCCAGGTCCGCCCGCCCAAGGAAACTGAGAAGTATCGCAGCCTGTTGCGCGTTGAGGCCGTGAACGGCATGGATCCCGAGATCGCCAAACGCCGCCCGCACTTCCGCCAACGCACCCCCATCTTCCCCACCCGGCGCTTCAACCTGATCTCCGATCCGACAAACTACACCCAACGCCTGTTGGAACTCGTGGCCCCCATCGGTTTTGGACAGCGCGGTTTGATCGTCTCGCCGCCCAAAGCGGGCAAGACTTCCGTATTGAAGCAGATCGCCAACGGGATCTCTGCCAATCATCCAGACGTGCATCTGATGGTGGTGCTCATCGGCGAGCGCCCTGAAGAGGTGACGGACATGGATCGCTCCGTAGAGGCGGAAGTGATCAGCTCCACCTTCGATGAGAGCGTTGTCCATCAGGCGAAAGTGGCGGAGATGGCGTTGGAACGCGCCAAACGGTTGGTCGAGATGGGGCGGGACGTGGTGATCCTGCTTGACAGCATCACCCGCCTGACGCGCGCCTACAACCTGGTGGTACAGCCGAGCGGCCGCACGCTCTCCGGTGGTTTGGACCCCGCCGCGCTCTATCCGCCCAAACAGTTCTTCGGCGCGGCGCGTAACATCGAAGAAGGCGGAAGCCTCACCATTCTGGCAACCTGTCTGATTGACACCGGCAGCCGGATGGATGACTTAATCTATGAGGAATTCAAGGGCACCGGCAACATGGAGCTGCACCTGAGCCGCAAGTTGCAAGAGCGCCGCATCTTCCCCGCGCTCGACATCGTGCGTTCGGGGACCCGCCGTGAGGAGCTGCTGTTGGATCCGGAGACGCTGCGCAAAGTGTGGTTGTTGCGGCGGATGGTGGCCCAGATGATGGCGCCGCCGCCCGGCGGAGCCGGCTACGACATCACGACCGCTACCGAGGCGCTGCTGCAGCAGATGCGCAAGACGCGCACCAATTATCAATTCCTTGAGGTGCTCACCAAGAATACGCGCTGAGCTGCACCGCTCATCCCTGCGGATGGGGCAGCAGAAAGGGTTTGACAACCTTAACCCCTCGTTTAGAATAGACGCTATGGTTGCACAAGCATACGAGGATGGGACGATCCGTGAACGTGATCGATTGAGTGTCGTGCTCGCGGTCACGTTGACGGGGGTCACCCTGTTGCGTTTTGTCGAACTGCCCACTTTCTCCTGGAGCGTGCGGCAGATCCTGGGGTCTCCCTTGGGACTGACCATCACGGGCGACTGGGTACAGGTCTTCCTCATGATGGGCCTGGTCGCCTCGGGGACGTTTTCCCTCCTTCAGACCCATCCCGACCGGGCCTCGCGCGAGCGCCCGTTCCTGTTTTACCTGATTACCCCCACCCTGGGCGCGCTGTGGTGTGCCCTGATCCTGGTGGGGGTTTCATCCTGGCCCCTGTGGTTAGGTAGCCTGGTGGGGTCAGGGATCCTCATCGGGCTGTTGATGCATCTCACCTACCGGAGCCTTTCCCCGCGCAGCGCGGGTTTTGCCAGCGCGCGGACGCTGTTGAACATCGCCGCTTACCTGCTCAGTTTTGCGCTCTTCAGCCTGAGCCTGGGCACGCGGGGACGCGCTTTGGTGACCGGGCCGGTGGTCTTGCTGTTAAGCGGCGCCTGGGCTCTGGAATTACTCAGTGCGGGGGCGATGAAACAGAGCGCCGTGTGGCTTTTCAGCGGCGTCATCGCGTTGCAATCTGCCGAACTGGCCTGGGTGTTAGGATATTGGCCCATCACGCCCTGGATGGGCGCCATTATGTTGACCCTGGCGCTGTACCTGAGCGTGGGGGTGTGTTATCAATACCTGCTCGGTAAATTGACGCGCCAGGTGGTTATAGAATTTTCGTTGTTGACCCTGGCGGTTTTTTTGCTGGTCCTGTTTATCCGACCTTAACTGTTTTGGATCTCAAGTGATGTTGAAGGAGTCTCTGATAATGGATATCGAACTGAACCCTGTGATTCATGCGCGGTTGCCCCGTCGCATCAAGCGTCTGGAGCATCTGGCCTACAACTTGTGGTGGTCCTGGAACCGCGAGGCCCGCGATCTGTTCAAGCGGATGGATCGGACCTTGTGGACCACTACGCGCCACAATCCGGTGCGGATGCTGATGGAAACGTCGGACGCAAATCTGGCAGCGCTGGCGAAGGATCCTACGTTCTTGCGCCAGTACGACGCGGTGCTGATGGAAATGGACCGCGACCTGGGAAACGGACATCACTGGTTTTTTCAGACTTACCCGCAGCTGCAGGGCGAAATGATCGCCTATCTTTCGGCTGAGTTCGGGGTGCACAGCTCGCTGCCCATCTATTCCGGCGGCCTGGGCATTCTCTCCGGCGATCACAACAAAGAGGCCAGCGACCTGGGGTTGCCGTTCATCGGCGTGGGGTTCCTGTATGAGCAGGGGTACTTCTCGCAGCGCCTGGATCAGAGCGGTTGGCAGGAAGCCATCTATCCCGAACTGCGGCTTGGCGAGGTGGCGTTGCTGCCCAAACTTTGCGACGACGGGACCTGCGTCCGCATCAAGGTGGCCGTCGGCGACCGCGAAGTCGCGTTGCGTGTGTGGGAAGTGCTCGTGGGACGCGCGCGCCTGTACCTGATGGACGCGAACGTGGAGGAAAATGCCCCCTGGGATCGGGAACTGACGGCCCGGCTCTACGGCGGCGACCGCGAGATGCGCCTGCAGCAGGAGATCCTCCTGGGCATCGGCGGGGTGCAGATTGTGCGCGCGTTGGGGTTGCACCCGGCGGTGTGGCATCTCAATGAAGGACATTCGGCCTTCATGGTGCTCGAACGGCTGAAGGAATACGTCTCGGAGGGGCTGAGCTGGGAAGAGGCCATGAAACACGTCCGTGCCGGCACGGTGTTCACCACACACACGCCGGTCCCTGCCGGACACGACACCTTCAGCTTTGCGCAGGTGGAGCGCTACTTCCACAACTATTGGCCCCAGATGGGCATCGGCCGGGACGAGTTCATGGCGTTGGGCAGTTTCGATAGCGGCTACGGCGCCAATTTCAACATGACGGCGCTGGCGATGCGGCTTTCGGGTCGGGTCAACGGCGTGAGCGCCTTGCACGGCGAGGTCTCCCGTCGCATGTGGCGCACTCTCTGGCCCGAAAAGAAAGAAGAAGAAATCCCCATCGGCCATGTGACCAATGGGGTACATCTCGCGTCATGGATGGGCGAGGCGATGCACCGCATCTACCGGCAATACCTCAGCCCCGATTGGCTGGAGCGACAGGACGAACCGATGTTGTGGGAGCGCATCGAGGACGTGCCGGATCAGGTGCTTTGGGACGCGCACGTCTACCTCAAGGCCAAGCTCTTCTCGGCCATGCGGGAGCGCGCCCGTCAGGCGCGGATGCAGCTGCAAACTTCGCCGGAACACCTGCTGGCTTCGGGCATCATGTTGGATCCCGATGCGCTGGTGATCGGCTTCGCGCGCCGGTTTGCGACCTATAAGCGGGCGAACTTGATCTTCCGTGACATCGAGCGGCTCAAGGCGTTGATCCATGACCGTTATCGCCCGGTGCAGTTCGTCTTCGCCGGCAAGGCGCATCCCGCCGACGATCCCGGCAAGCGCTTGCTGCAAGAGCTGCATCAATGGGCCCGCAGCCCCGAAATGGGCGGTCGTATCGCCTTTGTCGAGGACTACGACATGCACATCGCCCGCTATCTGGTGCAAGGGGTGGATGTGTGGCTGAACACGCCCCGCAAGCCGATGGAAGCCAGCGGCACCAGCGGCATGAAGGCGGCAGTCAATGGCGTGCTCAACCTGAGCATTCTCGACGGTTGGTGGGCCGAAGCTTACAACGGCCGCAACGGCTGGGCGATCGAAGGCGACGCTCCCGCAGGCGCGCCGGAATGGGAACAGGACCAGGCGGACGCCGAAGCGCTGTATCGGCTATTGGAAGATGAAGTGACGCCGCTGTTCTATCAACGCAATAACGATAACGTCCCGCAGGGATGGGTGGCGATGATGAAGGACGCCATTCGCACTGTCGGGCCGCAGTTCTCCACGCGACGGATGATCAAGGAATACGCGCGGGATTACTATGCGCCGGCCATGTCCGACATCATCGCGCTGGAAGGGGACTTGAAGGACTGAACTTCTCCGCGCCAGGTTACCGCGCCGCCCTCAGGGCGGCGCGGTCGGTTCTGAACCCCATGACGTCTCTGGAAATTCGACACGCTACCCCGGCCGATGCGCCCGGCATCACCGCGGTGCATTGCAGCACGGTGACCGTCTGGCGCGATCCCGTAACGCGGGCCGCCGTCCCCTACGCGCAGCTGGATGCGTTCGGACGCTGGCGCAACGGCGGCCCCTGGATGAGCGTCGAGATGGCGCGGGTGCATGTGGCGTCGCTGTTGCGAGCCGGCCAGGTGGTTCTGGTGGCGGTGTGGGGAGATGAGATCGTCGGCGAGGCGGAGTATTACTTCACCGGCGAGCCGGGGGATTACGCCGCGCTGCACCTTTCGATTTTGTACGTCCATGCCGCCTGGCAGGGGCGGGGGATCGGGCGGGCGCTTCTCGAAGCGGGGGTGGAGCTGGCGCGTGAACGCGGCCTGCGCGCCCTGACGACGCAACCCGATGCTGAGGCGCAGGGATTTTACGCGCGGCAGGGTTTTGGCTTGTGGCGCGCCCAGCACGAATTGCAGTTGGAGGCGGACGCCTGCCAGCCACTGCCGGAGCTGGTGCCGGTCACTTCGGCGATGGCGACGCCCGCTCCCGAGCTGGCGTTGCGCATCGGGCGTTATCAGTGCGGGCCGCAGGGTTGGGAAGTGCTGTGGCCGGCATTGGAGCTGCCGGGCTGGAGCGATCTGCGCCGCGCGGTGTGGCGGGGGGACCTGGCGGGCGGCCCGGCCGTCCTGGGGCTCTGTGAGCAGCTCACCGATTCCGCCCAGGCCGACGCCTACGTGTGGCTGAAACCGGAGGCGCCGCTGGCCCCGGCTCTGACGGCGCTGCGCGCGTTGGCCGCGGCTCAGGGCTTCCGTGCGGTAGATGTCTTGCTCGCTGCGGCGGATTTACCTGCCGTGCGCCCGCATTTCCGGCTGGAATTTCAAACCCGCCTGGATCTCTGGCGCCGCCAGCTGTGAAGGGCGCTTTGTCACTGGATGATCACGGGCACCCCAATTTCGGCCCAGTTGTAGAGCGTCTCCGCCTGGGGAATGCCGAGGATGATGCATCCGAAAGAGGCCGGTCGGCCCAGATTTCCCGCCCAGAGCCGTTGCCCGTTTTTGAGGATGGGCAATTCGTGGAAGCCGTTGGTCACGTTGCCGCCTGCCACGTAGACGCCCAGGAAGTAGGGCATGCGCAAATCCCACTGCGAGGCGTAAGCCTCCTCCTCCTTGCTGAGAACCTGAAAGACGCCGGTCGCGGTTGGCGAATCCGCCATCCCCGTGGAGACGGGCCAATCCCACAGCAGCGCGCCGTTCTCGTAGACCCGCACCCGTTGCTCTGGAATGCTCACGACGATCTTCTTGTGCGACACGGGGAGATTGGGCGTGAGCACATCCTGCGAGGGGATGAAGAGCTGCTGTCCCACCCACAGGTGATCGAGATCCACGCCCTGATTGGCTTCCATGATCAACCCCGGCGGCATGCCCAGTTTGGCGGCGATGCGTCCGACCGTGTCGCCGGCCTGGACGGTGTAGAGGCGCTCCGGGTGCGTGAGATACACGGTCACGTGTCCCCCGCCCTGGGTATAGGCGTCCCACACCTGTTGGGCGGCTTCCGCGAGTCGGAACCCCCGGCCGTCGCCGAGCTGCGCCGCGAGGGCCTGGAGGGTGTCCGGCACGGCGGCGGGGTCGGCTTCGACCGCCGCTGTCCCATCGGCGCGCGCTACCAGACGGAGCCAGGAGATGAACTCCTGCCGTCCCAGCGTCCAGGTGAGCGTCTGCTCGGTGAGCACGTCGAACGCCGAAAGCGTCACCTGGCGGTTGAGCAGCGCTTCGGCCTGCGTCTGCACGTCGGTGATGTCTGGCTCGGTCGGCGGTACGTCCCGGTACAGCAAGTCGAGCTCCATCTTGCCGGCGCCGGCGGCGGACTGCGTCTGGATCTGTCCCAGCAGCGCCGTCACATCGAGCACCCGTCCCGGCGTGCCGGGGATCACGATGATGCTGCCGTTCTCCAGCGCCAGTTGCGGTTGGACGGGGGGCGTCGAGACTTCGGCGGACAGGCGCTCCAACGCCTGGCGCGTTTGCGCCAGATCCAACGTGAAGCGCGGCGCTACCTCCCACGGGCGAGGATCGAGCCACAGCTGCAGCTGTTCCCGCAGGGGCGTTTCGGCGCGCCCCGCCGCCCAGACGTTTTCCAGCGTGCCCTCGACGTCGAGCGTGAGGCCGGCGTCGGTCCAGGGCCAGACCCATTGACGGGCACCGTCGCGCAGGGTCAGCGCTCCAATCTCCGCGTTGCTTGCCGCACCGAGGAGGGCTTGCCGGGCTTCTTCGCGGGTCATGCCGCCCAAATCTACTCCCAGGCTGGACACGTGGGGGTAGACGCGATCGCGATAGAAGCCCTCCATCCGCTGATTGAAGACCCAGGCGCAGAAGAAGAGCGCCGCGCCCAGCAGGAGCAACAGCAGGGGGATGGCGCTCCACAACAGCAAAGGCCGTGTCGGCAGCTCTGGCGCTTCCGGGGTGCGATAGGTCGTCTGTGCCGTCATGCGCTGCTCCTCCTCTGAAAATAGAATCCGTGCTCAGGTGCCCACGTGCTCACGTTCCCACGTCATTTTCGTGCTTGCCTGGTGTGCGCCAGCACATGGCGTCCTTCAATGAAAACGTCTTTTGTGGCATCAGGACGCCCTTCACATTCGCCAGGTTCCCCACAGTCTGTGGGAAGTTATCCCCCATTTTAGCACAGTTGTCCACAATGTGGGGTCGTGGTATTGTATTTCTTGCGCTGCTGTGGTACAGTAAAAAGCAGACTGAGGGAGAGGAAGATAAAGGCATGACCCTGCCTCAATTGACCGAAGGCTGGATTCGCCAGCAGGCAAACGAGCCATCGTTTGCCAAGGGCGAGCGTTATTATCTGGATGGCGCAGTGTTGGAGATCGTGCGGCGCGGCGATTTGATCACTGCGGAGGTGAGAGGCAGTGCAGCCGAGCCCTATCATGTCACGCTGCAGGTGGATGACCAGGGGATCGTGGACGCCGCTTGTACCTGCCCCTATGATTGGGGCGGGTGGTGCAAGCATCTCGTTGCGGTAGCGCTGACGTTGCTGCATGAGGAGGGGAGCGTCGTTGAACGGGAGAGCCTCGAGACGCTGCTGCAAGACCTGGACGCCGGGCAGCTCCGTACTCTGTTGCAGCAGCTCGCGGCCCGGCAGCCTTTCATTGTCGAAGATATTGAGGCGTTGCTGCCGCTCGTGCGTTTTCGGCCGATAGTGGTTTCGTTGGATGGCGGTGAGGTGCGTCCCGCAGACGCCGCCAGCGCCCCACTCGCGCCCGCGCGGCGCAGCGTGCAATCGCTGCTGGGAAGCGACGCCTTCTTTTACTCATCGCCCTGCTATCAGCCAAACGCCGAAGAGGCGGGGCCGCGCGATCCCAATCTGTACCGGGCCTGGGCTCTCATCCGCGCCGGTGAGGGCGAGAAGGCGCTGCCGTTTCTCGAAGCTGCCGCCAAAGAGCGGATCAGAGACTATCTCGAGATGGGTTGGGATGATGATGAAGGCGACGCCTTTGAGGATTTCGGTCTGTTGTGGCCCGAGGCAATTCTATCAGCGAGGTTGGATGCGGAGAGCCGTCGCGCATGGAGCCAGAAGCTGCAACGCTGGCAGGCCTCTCTCGACGACTATGGCTATGGGGAAATCTTTA
>JAGPHL010000116.1:3808-8729 GCA_018055515.1 Anaerolineae bacterium | reverse complement strand
GTGAGCCGGGCGCGGACGAACCCCGCGCGCGGCGCCGCCGCCCCTTGCATCCGCCAGAGCACCGGCGCGACGAAGAGCCGCACCGTGTTCAGCGCTGAAACGGGATTTCCCGGCAACCCGAACACGGGCTTGCCGCCGCAGACTCCCAGAATCGTGGGCTTGCCCGGTCGCACCGGCACGCCATGGACGAGCACGCCCGGCGGCCCCAGGCGGTTGATCACGTCGGCGGTCATGTCGCGGATGCTGATGGAACTGCCGGCGGTGATGATCAGCCCCTCCGCTGCGCTCAGGGCCGCGGCGGCCGCGGCGAACAACGCTTCGGCGTCGTCGGGGATGATGCCGCGCGGCAGCGGAATCCCTCCATGGCGGGACACCAGCGCACTGACCGTGGTGCTGTTGATGTCGCGCACCTGATTCGGGCCGGGGGTGGCTTCCGGCGGGACCAATTCGTCGCCCGTGGAGAGGATGGCGATGCGCGGACGGCGGGCGACGGTGACCCGCGTAAGACCCAGGGCCGCCAATCCACCCAGCTCCTGCGCCCGCAGCCGCTGCCCGGCAAGCAGCACCCGTTCCCCGGCTTTCACGTCCTCGCCGATGGGGATGACGTTCTCGCCCGGCGCAACGGCGTGCAGGACTTCGAGCTCCTGCGGGCCGGCGTCCTGCGTGCGCTCGACCATGACGACGGCATCGGCGCCTTCGGGCAGCGCGCCGCCGGTGTGGATGAGCGCCGCCTGTCCGACACCAACCCTGAGGGCGGGGGAGCGTCCCATCCGCAGCTCGCCAACGACGTGGAGATAGGCCGGCAGCGACTCGCTCGCGCCAAAGGTGTCGGCGGCGCGGACGGCGTAGCCGTCTACGGTCGAGCGGGCAAATTGCGGCAACGGGTGCGGCGCGATGACGTCCGCCGCCAGCACGCGGTCGAGCGCTTCGTTGAGGGGGAGCACGTCCGTGCCCGAAATCCCTGCCGGTAACGCCGCCTGTATCCGCGCCAGCGCTTCTTCTCTGGGGGTTAGCGTCAGTAATTTTTTCATTAAGGCTCCTTCGAAAATAGAGATCAGCGAGTCAGCAGTCAGCGAATCAGCGAGTCACTTACGTTCGCACGTTCGCACCTTCGCACGTTGTTTTCCTTCGCAATCCGGCTCACGACTCACATTTCCGCCATTGCCCTTTATCATACCTCGAAGCGTGAATTTGAAAATGCGCCTTTGCCCCTTTCCCTGGGCGTGCTATAATGAAGGTTGTGCAGTCACACAAACTTTGAATTCATGTTCAATGTTTGATTTACTATGTTGAGGAGGTTTTTTTATGGCAAAGCGTCGAATGGTGACGATTGATGGCAATAGCGCTGTGACTTTGATCGCTCATAAGGTCAGCGAAGTCATCGCCATCTACCCCATCACCCCTTCCAGCCCCATGGGCGAAATGGCGGATGAACTCTCTGCCGAGGGCTCTAAGAATCTGTGGGGGACGGTGCCGTTGGTGGCGGAGATGCAATCGGAAGGCGGGGCGGCGGGCGCCGTGCATGGCGCGTTGCAGACCGGCGCGCTCACGACTACCTTCACCGCTTCGCAGGGCCTGCTCCTGATGATCCCCAATATGTACAAAATTGCGGGCGAGCTCACCTCAACCGTCTTCCATGTCTCCGCCCGCAGCCTGGCCGCGCAGGCGCTCTCCATCTTCGGCGATCACGGCGATGTGATGGCGGCTCGCGCGACCGGTTTTGCGTTCCTGTGCAGCAATTCGGTGCAGGAGGCGCACGACTTCGCACTGATCGCGCAGGCGGCGACGCTGGAAGCGCGCGTGCCCTTCTGCCATTTCTTCGATGGTTTCCGCACGAGCCACGAGATCAACAAGATGGAGCAGCTCACCGACGAGGATCTTCGCGTGATGATCAGCGACGAGCTGGTACGCGCTCATCGCGCCCGCGCGCTCAATCCCGATCGGCCTGTGATCCGCGGCACCGCGCAGAACCCCGACACCTACTTCCAGGGCCGCGAGACGGTCAATCCCTTCTATCTCAAGACGCCGGGCATCGTGCAGGCGCAGATGGACAAATTCGCGGCCTTGACGGGACGGCAATATCATCTGTTCGATTACGTCGGCGCGCCCGATGCCGAGCGGGTCATCGTGATGATGGGCTCCGGTTGCGAGGTCGCTCACGAGACGGTCGAATATCTCCTGGCGCAGGGCGAAAAGGTCGGCGTGCTCAAGGTGCGCCTGTTCCGTCCCTTCAGCGCGGCGGACTTCGTCGCGGCGCTGCCGGCGACGGTGAAGGTCCTTGCGGTGCTGGATCGCACCAAGGAACCCGGCGCGGCGGGCGAGCCGCTGTACGAGGATGTGATCACGGCATTGGCGGAGCAGGGGCGGACGGTCAAGGTTGTTGGCGGACGCTACGGCCTTTCCAGCAAGGAATTCACCCCGGCCATGGTGAAGGGCATTTTCGACGAGCTCCAGAAGGACGCCCCCAAGAATCACTTCACCATCGGCATCACCGACGACGTCATGTACACCAGCCTGAGTTACGATCCGTCGTTCAACATCGAGCAGCCGGACGTGGTGCGCGCGATGTTCTACGGCCTGGGCTCCGACGGCACGGTCGGTGCGAACAAGAATAGCATCAAGATCATCGGCGAGGAGACGGACAATTACGCGCAGGGGTACTTCCAGTACGATTCGAAGAAATCCGGCGCGGTGACGGTCTCGCACCTGCGCTTTGGCCCGCGCCCCATTCGTCAGACCTGCCTCATCGGCAAGGCGAATTTCATCGGCTGCCACCAATTTGTGTTCCTCGAGCAATTCGACATGCTGGCGAACGCGGAGGACGGCGCGGTTTTCCTGCTCAACAGTCCCTTCCCCCTGGAGGAGACCTGGGAGCGGATTCCCGCTAAGGTGCAGCAGCAGATGCTCGATAAGAAGATTCAGCTCTACGTGATTGACGCTTACAAAGTGGCGGATGAAGCGGGCCTCGGCGGACGCATCAACACGATCATGCAGACCTGCTTCTTCGCCATCTCCGGCGTGCTGCCGCGGGATGAGGCAATTGCGGCGATCAAGCACGCGATCCAGAAGAGCTATGGCTCCAAGGGCGAGAAGGTCGTGCAGATGAACTACGCGGCCGTGGATCACGCCCTCGCGCACCTGCATCGGGTCCCGCTGGAGGGAAAGCCCGTCAACGGCCCGGCGCTCAAGCCCGTCGTCCCGGAGAACGCCCCCGCTTTCGTGCAAGAAGTCACCGCGATGATGATTGCCCGCAAGGGCGACGAGATTCCCGTCTCCAAGCTGCCCGTGGATGGCACTTATCCGACGGCGACGACGCAATGGGAGAAGCGCAATATCGCGCTGGAGATGCCGGTGTGGGAGCCGGATGTGTGTATCCAATGCGCCAAGTGCGCGATGGCCTGCCCGCACGCGGTCATCCGCTTCAAAATTTACGACCCCCAGTACCTGGAGGGCGCGCCTGAAGGTTTCCGCAGCACCGTCGCCAAGGGGAAGGAATTCGCCGGCAAGCTCCTCACGATTCAGGCCTCGCCGGAGGACTGCACCGGTTGTGGCCTGTGTGTGGAGACCTGCCCCGCCAAGGACAAGACGAATCCCAACCGCAAGGCGATCAACATGACGCCTCAGCCGTCCATCCGCGAGCGCGAGAGCCGCTTCTGGGAGTTCTTCCTCAACGTGCTGCCCGACTATGACCGCACCGAGGCCAATGTCAAGACGGTGAAGGGCTCGCAGCTTCTGCGCCCGCTCTTCGAGTTCTCCGGTGCGTGCGCCGGCTGCGGGGAGACGCCTTACGTCCGCCTGTTGAGCCAGCTCTTCGGCGATCGCGCGATCGTCGCCAATGCGACGGGGTGCTCTTCGATCTACGGCGGCAACATGCCGACGACTCCCTGGGCGCAAAACCGTGACGGACGTGGTCCGGCCTGGTCAAACAGCCTTTTCGAGGACAACGCCGAGTTCGGCTTTGGTTTCCGGCTGACCCTGGACAAGCAGGTAGAATATGCCCGCGAGCTGGTGCAGCGTTTCCGCGGCAAGCTGGGCGATGAGCTGGCGGATGGCCTGCTCAATGCCGTGCAGCTGGAGGAAGCCGATTATGCGGCGCAGCGTGAGCGGGTGGCGCAGTTGCGCCTCCGCCTGGCGCATGAGACCGGCCCTGAGGCGCTCGACCTGCTGAGCCTGGCGGATGTGCTGGTACGTCGCTCCGTGTGGATCGTCGGCGGCGATGGCTGGGCCTACGACATCGGGTACGGCGGTCTGGATCACGTGCTGGCGCAGGGCCGCAATGTCAACGTGCTGGTGCTCGACACGCAGGTGTACTCCAACACCGGCGGGCAGATGTCGAAGGCGACGCCGCGTGCGGCGGTGGCGAAGTTCGCTGCGGCCGGCCGGGCCCTGCCCAAGAAGGACCTCGGTTTGATCGCCATGACGTATGGCAACATCTACGTGGCACAGGTCGCCATGGGCGCCAACGACACGCAGACGCTGCGGGCTTTCCGCGAGGCGGAGTCCTACGCAGGGTCCAGCCTCATCATCGCCTACAGCCATTGCATCTCGCATGGAATGCCGGAGATGCGCATGGGCTTCAAGCAGCAGGAGCTCGCGGTAGATTCCGGCGCGTGGGTGCTCTACCGTTACGACCCGCGCCTCATAGCGCAGGGCAAGAATCCCTTGCAGCTGGATTCCAAAGAGCCGAAGGTGGACGTGGCGGATTACATGTACAACGAGGTGCGTTTCCGGGCGCTGCGGCAAGCGGATCCCGACCGCGCGGCGGAGCTTCTGTTGCTCGCCCGGCAGGACGTCCGCGCGCGCTGGAATCACTTCCGGCAGCTGGCCGAGCTGGATTACAGCGCTTTGGCGCAGGAATAAGCCGGCGTTGTCTTTCTGAGTACGCCGCCCGCGAGTGTAACACTCGCGGGCGGTTTTTGTC
>JAGPHL010000116.1:0-3708 GCA_018055515.1 Anaerolineae bacterium | reverse complement strand
GTTCACACGCACACGTTCTACGTTCACACGTTTCCGTGCGCCCACGTCCATTTTGCGGCTTCTACCTGTGGAGGTCCGCGAGCCATCTGTGAAGGGGGAAAGATGTCGGCGGAAAAACGTCTCGATGCGGCCAGGGAAGTGGCGCTGCACCAGCAGCTCTATACGCTGTTACGGGAACGCATCGAATCGGGAAGCCTGGCGCCGGGCCAGAAATTGCCGTCGGAGCGCCAGCTGGCAGCCGAACACGGCGTGAGCCGCACGACGATTCGGCAGGCGCTGCAGCTGCTCACGAGCGAGGGATGGCTCTATTCGCGGCCGGGCAGCGGGTATTATGTGGCGCTGCCGACCACGGGGGCGCAGCTGCGGTTGCGCGATCTGGCCGAACAGCTGCAACACGATGGCTTGCCCGGCGACGCGCGGCTGTTGCGGCGCGGCCTCGTTGTTGCGGATGTGAGCCTGGCGAAAAACCTCAATTTATTGCAGGGGGAGCGCGTCATTCGCATCCAACAGCTCTGGCTGGTTCACAACACGCCGCTCGGCGTCGAGACGCTGTACCTGCCGTTCGCGCTTTTCCCCGACCTGCTGGAGCTGGATCTCACGTCTGTCAATCAGGCCCTCGAGGCGCATTACGGCGTGCGGTTCTCCCACGCGCTGCAGACCGTCCACGCGATGCTTGCCAGTGCGGAGGAGTGCGAAATGTTGGAGGCCGCGCCGCCGCTGGCGGTACTGGTCATCCGTCAGCGCACCTTTGACGCGCACCAGAAGGCCATTGTGTATAGCGTCAGCGTGCTGAAAGGGGAACGGTATCCCCTGCGCATGACGCTGCGACGCGATTAAGTTCCTCGGGAAAAGGAGCTCTCGATGTCTGACACACCTGTGGCTGCGGTTTTGCTCGCTGCGGGCGGTTCTTCTCGCTTTGGACAGCCCAAGCAGCTCCTGGAATGGGACGGCCGCCCGCTGATCGCGCATCTCGCCGACGTGGCCTGGGCCGCCGGCCTCAGCCCTATCCTCGTCGTCCTCGGCGCGGGGGCGGAGCGCATCGCGCCGGCGTTGGCGGGCCGATCGGTGCAGCTGCTGCAGAATTATCACTGGGAGCAAGGCGTGGGCTCGAGTGTGAGCCTGGCAGTCTCCGCGCTGATGGAGAGTCCGGCAGCGATCTTCCTGCAGGTGGATCAGCCCTTCATCACCGCCGGACTGCTGCGCGCGCTGGTGACGGCATGGCGGAATGCCTCGCCGCATCGTGGCATCGTCGTCCCTGCCTGGGAAGGTCGCCCCGGCAGTCCGGTGCTCTTCGAGCGCACGTTCTTCCCCGAGCTGGCGCAATTGCCGGCGGATGTCGGCGGGCGGGCGCTCTTTGGCGCTCACGCGGAGCAGCTGCTGTTTTATCCCGTGGAGGATCCCCTGCTGCTCGCTGACGCTGACACGCCGGCCGAGTTTGCCCGCCTGCAGGCGGCGCGGCGCGATCCCCTGGCCTTGCTGCGGCCCATCCGCGCCGTGATTTCCGATATGGATGGCGTGCTGTGGCGGGGCATGAGTCCCCTGCCGGGATTGCAGGACTTCTTCGCTTTTCTGGAAGAGCGCGCTTTGAAGTACATGCTGGTCACCAACAACGCCAATCAATCCGTGACGCAGTACGTGGAAAAGCTGGCGCGTCTGGGCGTCGCGACGACGCCCGAGCATGTGCTGAATTCCGCTGAAGCGGCGGGCGACTACCTGCTGCAACAGGCGGCGCCGGGGACGCGCATCTATGTCGTGGGGGGACCGGGACTGCGGGAGGCGTTAGCGCGTCGCGGCTTCGTCCTCACCGAGGGGGAGGCAGCCGATTTCGTGGTCGTGGGCTGGAATCCTGCCTTCACCTGGGAGGACATGGCCAAAGCTACCCTTCTCATCCGGGGCGGCGCGCGCTTCATTGGCACCAATCCCGATCGTTCTTTTCCCCTTGAGCGGGGCCTGGTGCCGGGAGCCGGCGCGCAGCTGGCCCTGCTCGAAGCGGCCACGGACGTGCGTCCGCTCGTGATGGGGAAGCCGGAGCCGGTGTTGTACGAGCAATCCATGGCGCGGATGGGGGTCTCCCCTGCAGAAACGCTCGTCATCGGCGACCGGCTCGACACGGACATTCTCGGCGGTTTACGCCTGGGCCTGCCGACGGCGATGGTGCTTTCGGGCATCCACAGCATGGAAGACGTGCGCCGCTCGTTCGTCCATCCCGACCTGATTTTCGACGACCTGGCGGCGTTGACGGCTGCCTGGCGCGCGCTGGACAAATCCTGAGTGGCGTGATCCCCTGCGCCGGATTGGGGATGCGGCCCTACGCAGCAGGGCCACGAAAACCACAGTCCAGCCGCAAAGAATGCCAGAAACGCAAAACTCTTTGGGAGTGTGAATGTGAGTGTGAATGTGACAGAGAAGCCTGACCTTTATGATTGGGATTTGCCCACGCTGGAAGCGCACCTGGCGGCATGGGGACAGCCGGCCTATCGCGCCCGGCAGATTTGGGACTGGCTGTATCGGCAGCTCGTGACCGATTTCGACGCGATGACCTCCCTGCCCAAAGCGTTGCGCGAGCAACTGGCGGCAGCCACTACGCTGGCGGCGCCGCAGGTCCTGTCCCGGCAGGAGTCACTCGACGGGGAAACGCGCAAGGATCTCCTGGCCCTGGCGGATGGAGAGCAGGTCGAAGTGGTGCTGATGCATTACATCGAACGGCGCAGCGCCTGCCTTTCCACGCAGGTGGGGTGTGCGATGGGCTGCGCCTTTTGCGCGACCGGCCAGATGGGCTTCACCCGCAACCTGAGCAGCGGCGAGATTGTCGCTCAGGCCCTGCATTTGCAGCGGGAACTTCGCGCGCGCGGTGAGAGCCTCTCCAACATCGTCTTGATGGGCATGGGGGAGCCGCTCCTGAATTACGACGCCACGCTGGCAGCGATTCGCCGGCTGGTCCACCCTCAGGGCTTTGGGATGGGGCAACGGCGGATCACCCTCAGCACCGTCGGCATCGCCCCGGGGATACGGCGGTTGGCGGAGGAGTCGTTGCAGATCAACCTGGCGATCTCGCTGCATGCCGCTACCGATGCGTTGCGGCAACAGCTGCTGCCCGTGAGCCGCAAGTACCCCCTCGAGGCGCTCTTTGAGGCGGTCGCGGCGTATCTGCAGGCGACAAATCGCCGCGTGACCTTCGAGTGGGTACTCATCCACGAGGTCAACGACACCGTCGAGCAGGCGGAAGCCCTGGCCGCACGGCTGAGCGGCCTCCTCGCGCACGTGAATCTCATCCCGCTCAATCCGACAGAGGGCTTTGAGGGGCGCCCCTCCTCGCCGGAGCGGATTGCGGCGTTCACGGCGGTCTTGGAGCGCCGTCACATCGCGCACACCGTGCGGGTGCGGCGCGGGGGTGACATCCGTGCGGGCTGCGGTCAGCTGCGACGGCGGACGCAGCGGGCGGCGGCGGCGAAAAGCGGATCGTAGCCCACTCACGGCGTGCCTGAAAACCGCCTTTGACGGACAGCGTGTGGTAAGTTGTAAGAAAAGCGTAAGAGTTCCGTCAAGTATGGAAATCGCATTTGGGGTATAGTATAAGCACAACAGGGGCTTAGGCACAAACCAGCGTTAAGTCAGATTCTCCTCCTTCTGTAGAACCGGGGGCTATGGGACAGCCCCCGGTTCGCACGTCTATGGCCCTTGAGAATGCTCCTGGATGATTCCCCTTGC
>JAGPHL010000115.1 GCA_018055515.1 Anaerolineae bacterium | reverse complement strand
ATCCCAAACTCAACTATGGGGTGTGGCACATCACGCCGCCGACCACGGCCTTCGCGCAAGATTTGGTGCGCTATTTGCCGTTGAGCTGGATGACGGATGAGATCCTGTTCGTCAGTGTAGCGCTGGCTTTTACCTTCGTGCTGATGGTGTTTGTGTGAAGGTGCACTTCATGGAACTGGGGCAATTTCATACGATTCATATCGTGGGCATTGGCGGGGCCGGGATGTCGGCCATCGCCCGGGTGCTCAAGGCGCGGGGGTTTGCCGTCCAGGGTTCCGACCGGAGTGCGGGACGGCTTGTCGCTGATCTGCGCGCTGAGGGTATCCCCGTGACGCTGGGGCACGCGGCGGAGAACCTCGGCGCGGCGGATGTGGTGCTGGCGTCCTCGGCGATCTCCGCTGAGAACGTGGAACTGCAGGCGGCGCGCGCGCGCGGCATCCCCGTGCTGCAACGTCCCGATTTCCTGCCGCTGCTGCTGGAAGGCTACGACGTCATCGCCGTGGCCGGCGCACACGGCAAGACGACGGTCACCGGCATGATTGCGACGGTGTTGCTGGCGGCCGGCCTTGATCCTTCATATATCATCGGGGGTGTGGTGGGGAATCTCGGCAGCAACGCCCGCAGCGGCAGCGGCCCGCATTTTGTCATCGAGGCGGATGAGTACCGGAGCACGTTCCTGGCGCTGGAGCCGACTATTGCCGTGGTGACCAATGTGGAGTTTGACCATCCCGACAGTTTTACCAGCCCGCGCTTCCTGCGCCTGGCGTTTGGGGAGTTTACCCAGCGCATTCGGCCCGGCGGCAGGTTGATTGCCTGCCATGATGATCCCGTGGCGCACGCGATAGCGGCAGCCTATCACGCCAGCCAGGGCCGGGTGACCCTTTACGGGCTGGCGGAAGGGGCAGACGTCGCCTGGCGTGCGGTCAACGTGAGCCCTAACGCCGCGGGAGGCGTGGATTTCACGGCGCTCGAGCACGAGAGGCCGCGGGGAGACGTGCATTTGCAGATTCCGGGGGCGCACAATGCCCTCAACGCGCTGGCGGCGCTCGCCGTGGCGGCGCAGCTGGGGGTGCCCTTCGAGACGGCTGCGGCGGCATTGGCGACTTTCTCCGGGACCGCGCGGCGTTTTGAAATGTTGGGGGCGGCGGGCGGGGTGACGGTGATTGATGATTACGCGCATCATCCGACCCAGATCCGCGTGGTGCTGGCGGCGGCGCGCGAACGTTATCCCGGCCAACGGCTGCTGGCGGTGTGGCAGCCGCATACTTTCAGCCGCATCAAGGCGCTCTGGGACGATTTCATGACGGCGTTCGCGCAGGCGGATCGGGTGCTGGTGTTGCCGGTGTACGCCGCCCGTGAGGTGGACGACGGCAGCTTCACGCAGGATGATCTGGCGGCGCAACTGGCGCATCCGGCGGCGCAGGCGGTGGCGTCCCTGGACGAGGCCGTGCAGCGGCTAGAGGCGCTCGTCGCGCCGGGCGATGTGGTGCTCTTGATGGGCGCCGGCGATGAGTATGTGATCGGTGAGCGGTTGTTAGCACGATTGCGAAAGGAGACCGTGGCATGTCCCGATTGATGGAGGCTTTGGCAAAATTGGCGCGGGTGCAGGAACGCAAGAAATCCCGCTATCGCGCCTATCAATCGCAGGCGCTGAGCCTGAAGCTGCAGCTGGTCGAACGCGCTCCGAGCGCGACGTCGCGGAGGTCTACGTCACGGTGAAAGCTGCTGAGGAAGTCCGTCTGGAGACGCTGGCCCGCCAGCTGGGAGCCGTCGCCGAACGCCAGGGGCGCCTGGCGCGGTACTCGATGGCAGGCATTGGCGGTCCGGCAGAGCTGCTGGTGACGGCCCCGGATCGGGAAACCCTGGTGCAGGCGATCCTGGGCGCACGCGCGCTGGAGCTGCCGGTGTGGGTCTTTGGCGGGCTGACGAATTGCCTGATCTGTGACGCGGGCTTGCCCGGCGTGGTCGTGCTCAATCACGCGCGGGGGTACCGCTTCGAAGGGCACTCCCGCCTCCATGCCGAAGCCGGCGCGTTGGTGGCACCGATGGCGCGGGCAGCGCTGCAACGCGGCCTGGGAGGGCTGACGTGGGCTGTGGGATTGCCCGGCACCGTGGGGGGCATGGTGGTGAACAACGCCGGCGCTTTTGGCGGCGAGACTGCCACGGTCCTGCTTTCGGCGGAGCTGCTCAGCCCGGCAGGGGAGATCGTCCAGGTCGAGCCGGCGTGGTTGGAGTTCACGTATCGGCGCAGCCGGCTCAAGGGCTCCCAGGAGGGCTGGGTGGTGCTTTCCGCGGTGTTCCAATTGCGACCCGCCGAGGCGGCGCAGCTGCAGGCGAAGGCGGAGGAGTACACGGCGCGGCGTCAGCGGGCGCAGCCGCCGGGGCGCACCCTGGGCTCGACGTTCAAAAATCCGCCGGGGGATTACGCCGGTCGGCTGATCGAGGCCGCCGGGTTGAAAGGGCGGCGCGTGGGGGGGGTGGTCATCTCGCCGCAGCACGCCAATTTCTTCGTCAACGAGGGCGATGGGACGGCGGCTGACTATCTCGCGTTGATCTGTCTGGCGCAGGCGGAAGTGGAACGGCAGTTCGGCGTGCGTCTGGAGCCGGAGATTGAATTTTTCGGAATGGAGTGTCACTGTGGAGGATAGATTGAAGGTGGCGGTGCTGTTTGGCGGGCGCTCGGGCGAGCACGAGGTGAGTCTGGCCTCGGCGCAGTCGGTGCTGGCGGCGCTCGATCCCGCCAAATACGACATCATCCAGGTGGGCATCACCCGCCAGGGAGCATGGATTGCGGGGGAGGACGTGCTGGGGGCCCTGCAGGCCGAGATATTTGAGGGCGTGCGCCCGGCGGCGTTGCTGCCCGACACGCTGCGACGGGGCCTGTGGGAAATCGAGCCCCTGGACGGGGCAGCCCGGCTGCGCCTGTTTTCGCGCGTGGATGTGGTTTTCCCGGTGTTGCACGGCACGTTCGGCGAGGATGGCGCCCTCCAGGGCTTGCTGGAGCTGGCGGACGTGCCCTATGTGGGCTGCGGCGTCCTGGCCTCGGCGGTGGCCATGGATAAGATCCTGTTCAAGGACGTTTGCAAGGCGCATGGATTGCCCATCGCCGCCTATGTGGGACTCAGCCGTCGCCGGTGGGAGCGCGAACCGCAGGCGGTGTTGGAGGAGGTCGAAAGCACTTTGCCTTACCCGGTCTTCACCAAGCCGGCGAATTTGGGATCCTCGGTGGGGATCACCAAATGCCGGAGCCGCTCGGATTTGTTGGAAGGCTTGCAGGAAGCGGCCTGTTATGACCGGCGCATTCTGGTCGAGCAGGCAGTGCCGGCGGCGCGCGAGATCGAGGTGAGCGTGCTGGGCAACGAGGCGCCCTCGGCATCGGTGCCGGGTGAGATCATCCCCAGCCGCGAGTTCTACGATTACGCGGCGAAGTATCTGGACGAGGGCGAGCACGCCTCGCAGCTGCTCATTCCGGCGCCCCTCAGCGCCGGGTTGAGCGAGCAGGTGCGGGAGCTGGCCATTCGCGCGTATCGCGCCATTGATGGGGCCGGCATGGTGCGGGCGGATTTCCTGCTCGATAACGAGAGCGGCACGGTGTATCTGAACGAACTCAATACGATTCCGGGGTTCACCAAGATCAGTATGTACCCGAAATTGTGGGAAGCGACGGGCGTCCCCTATCCGCGCCTGCTGAGCTGGCTGATTGATCTGGCGTTGGAGCGGCATGGGGAGACTGCGCGGTCGGAGCGGGTGTATCGTCCCGGCGCGTGAATTGCGAGCGTCAGCACGTCAGCAAGGGAGGGGAGCATGGCCAGGCGAAGTTATCCTCGAACCGCAGCCCTGCTAGGGGCGCAGCCGGTGGTGACGCGGCAGGTTGCGGGCAGTCATCACCGGGCTCAGACGGCCGCGCCGGCATTCCGGGTCCCCTGGCGCGCGCTGCTGCCGGTCCTGTTGCTCGCGGCGGCGCTGCTCTGGCTGTGGCTCGATCCCAGCTGGTATGTGGATGCGACCCGGGTGCGGGTGACCGGCGCCTCTGTGATGGAGACCCGCCGCGATGTGGCGTTGGCGGGGCAGGTGTTGGGGTTGCACGGCCTGTGGCTGCGTCCGAGCGCCATCATCTCGCAGGTGCTCGCCGCGGTACCGGTGGTGGCGGAGGCGGATGCTTCCTGCCGCATCTATCCCGCCTCGTGCACGATCACCGTCCGAGAGCGCGAGCCGGTGCTGCAATGGCTCGCGCCGGAAGGGGCCTTCTGGGTGGACGCGGAGGGTTTGGTGATGTCGGTGCGTTCGGAGCGCGAGGACCTGCCGGTCATCAGTGGCCCGCTGCCTGCTGCTGGCGCGGTACCCCCGGCGGTGCTCGAAGGGATGCGCGCTCTGCAGGCCCTGAACCTGCCGGGGGGCGCGGTGAGCTATCATCCCCAACGGGGATTGTTGTGGCACAGCCCCGACGGCGTGACGGTGGCGTTTGGGGTGGGAGCGGAGATGGCGCCGCGCTGGCAACTCTGTGAGCGCTTGCTGGCCCAGCTCCGCGCGGAAGGCATCACTCCCAGCGCTGTGGATGTGCGTTTCTTGCAGGCGCCGGTGTACAAAGTGAGCGGCAGTTGGTGAGGACAGCCGGCGGCTGGTAAAGTGGGTGGGCTCATGGAATGCTTGGGTGAGGTAGCGGCATGGAACAATCGGTGGTCGGCATTGACGTCGGCAGTCACAAGATAGAGGTGTTGGTAGGCGAGGTCAGCGAGAACGGCGGAACCCGCATCGTGGGGGTGGGCCAGGCGCCGTCGCGGGGCGTGCGCAAGGGCGTCATCGTCAACGTCGCGGAGGCGACCGCAGCGATCGCCGAAGCCGTCGCGCGAGCGGAACAGAGTTCCGGCTACCAGATCGAGCGGGCGTATGTGAGCATTAACGGCGCGCACATCAGCTCGCGCAACAGCCCGGGCGTGGTGGGCGTCTCGCGGCGCGATCGGGGCATCACGGCGGAGGATGTGGATCGCGCGTTGGAAGCCGCCGGGGCGATCGCGCTGCCGCAGAATCAGGAGCTGCTGCACATTATCCCGCGCGCGTATGTCGTGGACGGGCAAAATGGGGTGCGCGATCCCCTGGGGATGCACGGCTTTCGCCTGGAAGTGGAAGCGCATGTGGTGATGGGGTCCATGACGGCGATTCAGAACCTCACCAAATGCGTCAACGGCGCCGGCGTCGAGGTGAGCGAATTAGTGTTGAGCAGCCTGGCCGCCGGGGCCTCGTTGCTCACTCACACTGAGAAGGAAATGGGCGTGGTGCTCGTGGATATTGGCGAGGGCACGACCGACATTGCCATCTTCATTGAGGGAACGGTCTGGTACACGCGCACGTTGTCCATGGGCGGGGAATACATCACCAACGACATTGCTATTGGCTTGCGGCTGCCGCCGGAGACGGCGGAAGAGGTGAAGTTGCGTTACGGACACGCGATGATGGCGCAGGTGGCGGAAGATGAGCGCTTCACGATTTCGCCGTATGGCGAGAGTGCGCCGGTGGTCGTCCCGCGCTGGAAACTGGCGCAGATCGTGATGGCGCGCAGTGAGGAGATTCTGGAAAACGTGCAGCAGGAGATCAAGCGTTCGGGCTATGATGGCCTGCTGCCAGCGGGACTGGTGCTCTGCGGCGGGACGGCGCTGCTCCCGGGGTTCCGCGATCTGGCGCGGGATATTTTTGACTTGCCGGTGCAAATCGGTGTGCCGCAAGGGCTGGGGGGGTTGGCGGACAAGGTCGCCTCGCCAGCCTCGGCGGTGGGGGTTGGACTGTTGAAGTGGACCCCGATGTGGGAGGACGTGGGCGGCGCCAGCGCCTGGAAATCCTCACGCGCCTCGTGGTGGAAGCGGTTGGGAAGCTGGTTGCGGGCTTTGATGCCAGGGTGAAAGTGCATTGAGAATGGAATCTCATTCAGGCTATTGTTTTATGGAGGTGGCAAGATGGGTGTCGTGGTTGAGAATTTCGCGCAGATTCGGGTAGTGGGGGTCGGTGGTGGCGGCTGCAATGCCGTCAATCGGATGATTGCCGAGGGCCTGCAGGGCGTGGATTTTATCGCCGTTAACACGGACGCGCAGGCGTTGATGCTCTCCGACGCGCCCAAGCGGGTGCGTCTGGGGGACAATGTGACGCGCGGCCTGGGCGCCGGCGGCAATCCCGAGTTCGGCCAGAAGGCGGCGGAGGAATCGGCAGCCGAGATGCTCGAGGTGCTCGACGGGGCCGATATGGTCTTCGTCACGGCGGGCATGGGCGGCGGCACCGGAACGGGCGCGGCGCCGGTCATCGCCCGCATCGCCAAGGAGCAGGTGAAGGCGCTGACGATTGGGGTGGTCACCCGCCCCTTCACCTTCGAGGGCTCGCGGCGACAGCGCACGGCGGGGGAGGGCATCGAGGCGCTCAAGCAGGTGGTGGACACGCTGATCGTGATCCCCAACGATCGGCTGTTGGAGATCACCGAGAAGCGCATGACGATGCTCAATGCCTTTGCGCTTGCCGATGATGTGCTGCGCCAGGGCATTCAGGGCATCACCGAAGTCATCACCGTGCCGGGGCTCATCAACCTGGATTTCGCCGACGTGAAGGCGATCATGCAGGAAGGTGGCGCGGCGCTGATGGCGATCGGGCGGGCAAGCGGCGACAATCGCGCCGTGGAAGCCGCGCAGCAGGCCATTTCGAGCCGGCTGTTGGATGTCACCATCGAAGGCGCACGCGGCATCCTCTTGAACATTGCCGGCGGCCCCAACATGACCCTGTTCGAGGTCAACGAGGCGGCTTCGCTCATTCGTGAGACCGCGCATCAGGACGTCAATCTCATTTTTGGGGCGGTGGTGGACCCCACGCTGGCTGATGACATCCGCATCACGGTCGTGGCAACCGGCTTCGATCAGGAGGACATGCCCGTTCGGGCGCCGGCGCAACAGCCGCGTCGGGAGATGCGTGAGAGCATCCTCGTCCAGCAGCCGATTGATCCTCACAACGTCGAGATCCCGACTTTCATGCGCCGCCGTTCGTGAGTGGGATTCCAGCGCGGGGAGCACGGAGGCTGGCTCCCATGTGGTCTCCGTGTTTTTCGCGTCCTGGTGATGCAATTTTCATGCGCCGGGTGAGGCTTTCATCACGGGTGGTCCTGTTGCGGGCATGGCCGTGTGAGGAAGTGTCGCCCTCCTTTGTCACCTGGCTTGACGTGGGCGCTCTGGAAAAAGAGCGCCCGTTTTGTTGGGCGCGATGCCGCCGGGTGGGCGATTTCGTTTTGAGCCGTCAGGCGCTCTGCTTCAGGAAATTTGCCTTTATGGTATAATGAGAACATGGGGTTAGAGGAGGGTTTGATATGATCGAAATGGTGGGCCTGACGAAGCAGTTTGAGACGGTGTTGGCGGTGGACGGCATCACGCTGACCGTGCGGCCCGGCGAGGTGCTGGCGTTGTTGGGACCCAACGGCGCCGGCAAGACGACGACGGTGCGGATGCTGTCGGCGGTGTTGCGGCCAACGGCGGGATCCGCTGTGGTTGCCGGTTTCGATGTCGCCCGACAGAGTTTGGAGGTCCGGCAGCACGTGGGGGTGCTCACCGAGTCTCCGGGGCTGTATCATCGCATGTCGGGGCAGGAATACCTCGAGTTCTTTGGCGAAGTGCGGGGGATGTCGGTCGAGGCGCGTCAGGCGCGGATCGCCTATCTTGCCGAGTGGTTTGGGATGAGTGAGGTGCTGGATCGCCGCCTGGGGGAATATTCCCGTGGCATGGCGCAGAAGGTGGCGCTGATGCGCACGTTGCTCCATGACCCGGAGGTGTTGATGCTCGACGAGCCGACGGCGACGATGGACCCGCAAAGCGCGCGGTTGGTGCGTGACGCGATTTTGCAGCTGCGCAGCGACCAACGCGCCATCATCATCTGCACGCACAACCTGATGGAGGCGGAAGAGCTCGCCGATCGCATCGCGATCATTCGTCAGGGCCGTATCGTGGCGGAGGGCACTTCCGTGGAGTTGAAACGGCGCCTGCTGGGAGCGCCGCTCATGGAAGTGCGTTTGGCGCAACCGGGGGTCAATGGCGCCGTTGACCTGGTGGCGCGCTTCGCGGAGGTCGAGGCCAGCGGCCCCGACGTCATCCGTTATCGGGCCGAACATCCCATGGAGGCCAACCCGGCGATTTTGGCGGCGCTGCTCGGCGCGGGGATGAAGGTCTTCTCGCTCAGTGAAGTGCCGCAAAGCCTGGAAAGCGTGTATCTGCGGGTGGTCGCCGAGGGGGTGGAGAGCCCGCGAGCCGGCGCGGCTATTTGAGCCGTGGATGGAATTTCCCGCCTGAGGCCGGCAGCCGATTACCGGGAGTGAACATCAGTGGAGACGTGCGAAGGTGCGAACGTGTCCAGGTGTGAACGTGTCCACGTGCTCAGGTGTGAAGGTGCGAACGTAAATGACTCGCTGATTCGTTGATTCGCTGACTCGCCGATTCGCTATTTTTGAAGGAGACGCCATGTGCCGGCGCACACTATCCAAGGATGAAAATGTGCGGTGACTGTTCAGCCTGGCGCCAGGGTGCCAGACGGCGATGGATGAACCTTTGTGAGCTGCAGCTTTTGCCCCACCCCCTGCCCCCTCCCCAACGGCGCAGACGCCGTTAGGGAGGGGGAGAAAAAATAGGGTTTTTGCAGGCGGGCGTAGCCCGCCTGCAAAAACCCACAAAAAAGTTTCCCCTTCTCCCCGCGCTGCGCGGGGAGAAGGGGTCAGGGGATGGGGGGCAAAAGCTGATTCTAAATCTTCATTTGCTGCCATGAAATCTTGTGTTTTTAATCAGTGGCTGAACAGTTACCCTATGAGGTGTGAGTCGTAACCGTGAGCAGGGGTTGCGACAGCTCTCTTC
>JAGPHL010000114.1 GCA_018055515.1 Anaerolineae bacterium | reverse complement strand
GGTAAGCCCGGGGAACATGTCAATTCCTGAGAGTATGGATATTCAATTCTATGAATATTAGCGAGTATAAAAAAAGATGGCAAGTGTCAATGTCACGCCATCAGATTCAATAAGATGAATATATATTACACCCAATCAGGCCGCTTGTCAATAACGAAATTCAGGGAGTCACTCCGCAATCTTCGCAGCAGGCCAAATCCTCACACGTCTGAGCCAGCGCCTCCTCCGGCCCGATCCGAGCGCATTCCCCCAACGTCTCACAGATTGTCTCGGCCATCGCCAGCAAGGCCGCCGCTTCAGGTCGCGCGATGCGATACCACACGTTCCACCCGTCCTTACGAAAGCACACCAGACCCGCCTGGCGGAGCAACGTCAGCTGCTGCGAGACATACGCCTGGCGCAAGTGCAGCGCGTCTTCAATGTCCCCTACACACAGCTCGCGGTTCTCCAACAATTTGAGAATGGCCAGCCGTTGAGGGTGGCTGAGCGCCTTGAACAACGTCGCCAATTCATCGAGTGTCGCCATAGCTAACCTCCTCCCATGTTTGCCGGTATGCCTCCAATTGTGGCCGCGCCGACGCGATGACTTCAGATCTGTCTCATGGATCACAAACTAAAGTTCAGACGTCAAGGCCAGCGTCTTTCACCAACCAACAGCTCTGGTAACCCTCAAGCGTGATGACGGCCACGCTCTGGCTGATGGGGAAGGTACTGCTTCTGAGCAGATCGTGGCAGCTATGACGAGCCTTGAGGAGGGCGGCGTTGATCTGGACGGTTTGGGGTTGCGCGGTGATGTTCTGCAAGCATAGCACGGGCCGTCCGCCGGTTGGCGGAGTGCGCAGGACCGCGAAGAGCGCAGGGCCAAGGTCGAGCAGGCGCTGCTCCCCATCCGGGTGGAAGGCGGGTTCTCCCCGACGCAGCCGGAGCATGGTGCGAAGACTTTCCAAGACATGTCCCGTGTGCTGCTGCGGATCTGCGAGGTCGGCTTCCAAAGCTGCCAGGTCAAACTTGCGGCGATTGAAGGAGCGTGCCTGTCCCGTCGCGGCGAAACACTCGTGGCAATTGCGCGAGCCGAAGAGGCTGTGCACGTAAATGCCCGGGACGCCGGCGAGAATCAGCAGGATCGCTTGCGACGCCAGGAAGCGCTGCGTATCCACGGCAGGGTCTGGCTTCTCCGGATCGTTGAGAAAATCGTAGAGGGTAATGTTCAGCTCATAGGGGCTGACGGATCCATCGGAATTGGCTTTATAGGAGACTCTTCCCCCGTGCGCCAGTGTCTGATCAGCCAAAGCTTGCACCTGCGCCTCAGTTAAAAATCCCCGTGCCGGCAGGACCCCAAAACCATCATGGGAGGCGATGAAGTTGAAAAAGGTGGCCCCGGTCGATGGCGGTTGGAGCGCCGCCGCCCAGCGCGAGAGAACGGTCGCGTCGCCAGTCTGCAGCGCGTGCAGCGTCAAAGGCGCCAATGAGAAGTTGTAAACCAACTGCGCCTCATCCGTGCTGCCCGTCCCAGGCAACGGCGCGCCGAAGTAGCTGATGTTTTCGGCATGAGGAACGTTGGTCTCGGTGATCAACAACACGTGCGGGGCAACGGCATCGAGCACCGCACGCCAGAGTTTGATCAGGGCGTGCGTCTGGGGCAAATGAATACAGGGTGTGCCAATTTCTTTCCAAACATAGGCGATCGCATCCAGCCGGATGATCTCGGCGCCGCAGGCCACGTAATGGAGCAGCACGTCTGTCATCTCCAACAACACTTGGGGATTGGCGTAATTGAGGTCAATTTGATCCTCGCTGAAAGTGGTCCAGACGTGCCGCAGCCCCTGTACGGTTTCCACCGGCGTCAGCAGCGGCCGTGCGCGCGGCCGCACTACTTGCGAGAGATCAACCGTCGGATCAACAGTGATGAAATAGTTGGTATAGGGCGCTTCGCCCCGACAGAAAGCTTGAAACCAGGCACTGCGCCGGGAGACGTGATTGGCGACGAAATCGAACATCAGCCGGTAATGCTCGCCCAATGCGGCAATGTCCTCCCAATCTCCGAGCCTCGGATCCACCTGACGATAATCAATCACCGAAAAGCCGTCGTCGGAAGAATAGGGGAAGAACGGCAAAATGTGCACCCCGTTGAACGCATCACTCAGGTGAGCATCCAAAAACCCACGCAGGGTGCGCAACGACGGACAGCCCGCCTCCTGGAACTGGTCGCCGTAAGTGATGAGGATCGCATCTCGTTCGCTCAGACGCTTGGTGGAAGATCTCTCAGCAGGGTGCCGTGAGGGCGACTGCGCAGCGCGAAAGGCCTCCAGACGCGCAATGAGCACGGATCGCACCTGTCGGGCGGTGTCTTCTCCATAAATGAAAGTGAGTAACCGTTCGATTCTGGCAAGAGGATCATGCATGGACATGCTCCTTGAAGGAGATGCCTGACCACTGATGAGCCAGGCAGGGGGGTGTTTATACGGTCAGCGACCGGTCACCCAATGCCACTTCCAGCAACAGCGCTGCTGTCCACGAAAACGTTTCAGCGCCATACCCAGCGTCAGTCTCAGGGTCGAAATACTCGCGAAAGTCGTCCACCGCAGGCAGTTCAAGAATGGCCTGCCGCAGGCGTTCAGCGTGCGCGGTGTAGCCATAGGCCTGCAACCCATGGGGCAACAGCCAGTTCATCTGGATCCACACCGGGCCACGCCAATAGCGCCGAGGGAATATCCCGCGGCGAAGCGGTCGTAACTCGCGGCGGGATAGCCAAGGTCGCTTCCCACAACATGGCAAAAGGCCGGGCCCCCCAGATAGGTGAGCATCCGCTCCGCGCGCGCCGCATCAGGAATTCGGGCATAGAGGGGCGCAAAACTGGCCACCGCGGGCATCGGGAAGGAGGTTTCGGCAACCAGATCATAATCGACATAGTAACCGTGGGTGTCGTTTTATAGCTTCCGATTGATCGCCGCTGCAGTTCGGGTCGCGCGCGCCTTAAACGGCGTCGGATCCTCGCCGAGCAGCTGCGCTAATTCCGCCAGATCTTGTTCGGCGCGGCAGAACAGCGTATCGAACAACACATCCTGTACCACGAAGGGGCAACCATCGGCAAGGATGCGTCGATCGTCGCAAGCGCGTTGGCGGAAGAAATCCACCAGGAAGATGTAATGGTCGTAGTCAAAATCCAAGGGCCGCTCAGCCGCGGCTACGGCCTGTGTGTCGGCGCGGCGGTAGGAGGGGACTTGCTCGGGGCGCAAGTTCATGCGCTGGAGCACCGGATCCCACAGCGGGGAGTTATCCTGTCCCGATTCCCACGGATGATAAATGACGACCAGCCCCTCGCCATGGGGGTCGCGCTCGCGGTAAAGATAATCATGCCAGGCGACAAGACGGGGAAACATCTCGGCGACGTAAGTTCGCGCCCGCCTCTGAATTGCAGCGGTTGCGGGAGGAGCGGTCGCGCAGCGATACAGATGGAGCACGGCGATAGCATGAACAGGCGGTTGGACAATACCGGAGGTGGAGGACCCCCATAGGCGCCTGGTTGCTGCGCTCAGTCTGTCAGAAAACGGGGCCAGGAAAGTAGGGCAAGTGGGTGTGGCGTTGTGGAAGACGATGTGGGGCGCCCGTCCATCACGCCACTGGACGGCGAAGAGAGACCGCAGCTCCTGTTCAGCCCGTTCCAGATCGTAACGGGCATAACCCTTCGCGATGAAGGCGGAATCCCATGCCCATTGGCAGAGATATTGACGTTGCGCAGGCACGGTGAAATGACCCTTCCAGTTGGCGTCCAACACCTCGCGGGCGCGGGCCAACAGTACAACCAGGTCTGGCACGTGCGTGTTCACAGACGGATGTCCTCCAGTAATCGGGCTAGCAGCGGCATCACCGCTTCATAGGAATAGTGACGCCGGGCTTGTTCGTAGTTCCATTCTACCACAGCTCGCCGCCGCACGGGATCCATGAGTGCAATGATGACCGCCTCTACCACGTCGGCGGTGATAGCAGCAACGTCGCGAGGGTCGGCAGCGTCTATTTCCACCACATCGAAGCCCTTGGGCGCGAGATCAGCCACATAGACGGGGTAGCGGTTGACCAAAACCGGCAGGCGGAAGTAGAACGTTTCCAGCAGCGCATTGCCAAAGCCCTCAAGCAAGCTGGGATAGGTTACAAAATCGGCGTGAACGTAGGCATCCCACAAGGCGTAGCGCTGGCGTCCGGCGTTCATTCCCCGCCAAGCGCCGAAATGTTCCGCCGCGTAGAGCAGCGGCACTCCCGCCTGCATTGCCAGAGTTTGCAGCTGCTCCAGATAGGCCAATCCCTCATCGCCAGCGTGATGGCTGATGACCAGCACCGGCTCCTTGCCCCGCAGCTGCGCGCGAGCGTGCGGTTCGTACAGGCGACGCACGAGCTCGATGGCCAACTCAATGCCCTTGCGAGGAATGACCCGCGTTGGCTGCATGATCAGCAGCTGTTCCTCCTCCAGGCCCAGGCGCGCGCGCAGGTCGTGGTTGAAGGCGTTCAGCCCTGGCGCGGCGACGGCGTAGTCAAAGATATTGGGCAAAAGGGTCGCGGACACGCCTCTGCGCTCCCACAAGGCCTGCTGTGCCAGTGAATTGATGACCAGGTGCCGCACCGTAGGGAGCGTCGGCGGGAAACATCGTGCCAGGATCTCGGGAATGCAATTGAGGGTAAAACGCTCCCGTTCCCAGGCGAGATCGTGGTGGTGGGCCAGTGTGGGGATGCCGGTGTCCGCGATGAAATCGGTGAGTGCTACCCCCAACGGCACGTGCATGGGGATCGCTAAAGCATTCTGGACGAAGAGCACTTCCACACGATGCTCCGCAACGAAACGTGCCAGCGCCTCTTGAAGTCGGCGCGCCATGGCCGCCACGCGCTCCAGCAGCCCAGCGACCAGCTCCGTGGTCCCAAAGCAGTGCTCCTGAATCCAGAGGGCCTCCGGATGCGCAAAGTGCATCTCAGGCACGAGCACGCCCGGCGCAAAGTGCTCATCCAGCTCCCCGGCGCAATAACAACAGGTGTGACCCAGGCGCTGCAAGATGGTCACCAGCTTGCTGATCTCCAGCGATACCCCATCGGTGCCGGCAATGCGAGTGGAGACAAAACCAATTTTCATTGCGGATACAACGCTTGCTCGGTCTCGGGATCAATCCAGCGGATGTGTTCGGGTGGGAAACGCAACCACACATCGGCATCGGCGTGCGCGGCGAAGGTAGGATGGGTCGAAACTTTCATCCGATGCTCGCCAAACGCGATGGTCAGCAGGTTTTGCGAACCCAGAGGCTCCACCACCAACACCTGCGCTTGGAGAGCGTCTTCAGCCGGGGTCGCCAGGGTCTCCATGTTCTCCGCGCGGATGCCCGCTACAATGGGCTTCCCATCGTAGCGGGCGAGCAAGGGTTGCATTGACGGCTCCGGCGTCAGGGAGAAGTCGCCGATCCGCACGATGGTGCGCCCGTTTTCCCGCTGCACCTGCCCCTTCAGGAAATTCATGGGTGGCGTGCCGATGAAACCGCCGATGAAACGGCTGGCAGGATAATCATAGACGGTCTTGGGATGGTCCACCTGCTGGATGATACCATCGCGCATCACGGCGATGCGATCACCCATGCTCATGGCCTCGATTTGGTCATGGGTGACGTAGATGGTCGTAGCGCCAAGTTCCGCGAGCAATCGCTTGAGCTCCGCGCGCATTTCCAGGCGGAGCAGGGCATCCAGGTTGCTAAGCGGCTCATCCATCAACAGCACTTGTGATTGCATGGCAATGGCGCGGGCCACGGCCACCCGCTGCCGCTGGCCACCGCTCATCTTAGAGGGGAAGCGCTCCAACATAGCCTCAATGTGCAACATCTCGGCTGCCTGGCGCACCCGCTGCTCAATTTCGGGTTTCGGCAGTTTCTGCATTTGCAGGCCGAAGGCGATGTTGTCAAAGACGCTCATGTGAGGGAAGATGGCATAGCTCTGAAATACCATGGAGATGCGCCGCTCGCGGGGTGGCAGGTAGGTGATGTCCTTGCCGCCGATGCTGATCTGTCCTTCATCCGCCATACCCAATCCGGCAATGGCGCGCAGCAAGGTGGTTTTGCCACAGCCACTGGGTCCCAGAAGCACCATGAACTCGTGATCGGCGACGGTCAGAGACACGTTGTTCACTGCCACGAAATTCCCGAAACGCTTAGTCACATTCTTAATTTTGATCTCCGACATGCTTGTGCTCCTTGAAAGATTGACGTCGTTCCTGGCATCATTTGGTGACCTGCCCCCACATGTTGAACAGATATTTACGGATGGCGAAGATAAAGATGACCGAGGGCAATAGCATGAAGAAACTGCCGGCGAACTTATAGGCCTCACTCGATTGTTGCAGCGAGACCAGCACCTGCGCCGGAAGGGTGCGATTCTGCACCGTCAGCACCGCTGCGGCGAAAACCTCATTCCAGGACGTGACAAAGGTGAAAATGGCGGAAGCGGCGATGCCGGGGAGGACCAGGGGTAACACCACACGCCGAAATGCCTGTATCGGCGTGCAGCCGAACACTTGAGCTGCCTCTTCCAGCTCATAAGGGACGCTGGCAAAAACGCTGCTGATCACGAGGATCGTCGTAGGCAGTGTCAGAGCGGTATGCATTAACGCCAGGCTGTAGGTCTGATCGAAAATCCCCAAGTTGATGAAGGTCACCGCCAGGGGAATGGAGAGAATCACCACAGGGAAGGCGCGCACGGCAAGAATAGCGAGGCGGAAGCCTTCCCGTCCACGAAACACATAGCGTGAGAGGGCATAGCCGGCAGGCGCCGCGATCAACGTTGAGAGCACAAGAGTAATGACAGCGACGATCACACTGTTGATTAGACCGGGGACGATGCCCCGCGATTGCAAGAAGAAGCGCATGGTATCGAAGGAAAAGGGGATAAAAGGCATCACGCTCTTGGGATAAGAGCGCACCACTTCAGGCGTGGTGAACGCCATGGAGGCGATGAGCCAGATCGGGATGAGGATCCATAGCACGAGCACAATGGCCACGAAATAGGTGAAGGTGCGACCAAGCAACATCCGGCGGCGGGCGCGTTGGCGCACGCGCGCCATCTCATCCACAACTTGAACGACGGGAGAGGGGGTATCTGCAGCTGTCATAGACTAACCTCCTCTTGGCTGCGAACCAAACGCAGATAGATGATGGAACTAAGCATCGAGAGCAGCAGGATCAACCCGGCGTAAGCCGAGGCAACATTCATGTTACGCAGGGTGTAATATTGCCGATAGGTCTCGTTGGCAAGTACGGTCACCACCTCGCCGCCGGAAAGCGCGATCACCACGGCAAAAACCTGAAAGGCAAGGATCGTGCGGAGAATGAGGGCGACTTGCAGGCTAGGTTTGAGCAACGGCAGGATCACTCGCCAGATGCGTTGCCAGAGCGAGGCGCCAAAAATCTCCGCCGCTTCCAACACCTCCTGAGGGATATTCTGCAGCCCTGAGACGACGATCACCATTACAAGGGAGGTGGCCCGCCAGACCTCGGCCAGCCAGATGGCGATGATAATCCAGTGGCGCGTATCGGCGGAAAGAAACACTTGCGGGATACTAAGCAAGCCCAGAGCTTGCAGCAGGCTATTCAAAAAGCCATTTTGGGTGAAGATGGAATACCAGACGATGCCCACGGCCAGGTCTGAAGCCGCCAGCGGGATAGCGAAAATCGCCAGGAAGAGATCGTTGAACTTAAGCCGGGATTGGATTACCAGGGCCATGCTGATCGCCAGAATAAATTGCGCGGGGATGATGATCACCGTCAGGAGCAACGTCGTACCCAAGGCCGGCTTGAAGAAGCGGTCGTTGAGCATCCGCTCAATATAGGCGGTGGTGAATTGCCCAGTATCGCCTGTATCAATGCGTCCGCTGACCTCATCCCCGTAGATCTGGAGCGCGCGTGAGGGTGCCCAGCCCTGCACCGTCTTGTCATCACGCTGGCCTGCGACGAGAAACCAGACTTCCAGGATCGCCTGCTCCTGGATCGTGACCGCGGTCCCGCTGCTCAGTTTACCGACTATGGCGCTTGCCGAGCTCGGTTCGGCATAGAGGCTGGTGAGCGGGTCGGCGCTGGCACCGAGTTTGGAACGCACCGTGCCGCCGACAGGGCGCCCCTCCTCATCGGTGCTGCGTACCCGAACGCGGCTCTCGGCTGCCCATCCCATGACCATCTTGCCATCAGGGTCTGTTCCTTGCACGTGGAACCAAACCTCGGTGAGGGATTCTCCGCCGGACTCCGTCACCTCCGTAGCCACGACGCTCTGCCGTTCCAGCAACTTCACCGCTGTCCCTTGGGGCAAGGCTCCTGCAGCAAGACTGCTGCTTGTGGGCTCCTCCCGCAAGGCGAGCAAGGCGTGCTCATCCCAGATGGCCAGCCGAACGGCGCGCACCATAGGCAAGGCAAAAAAGACTGCGAGGTAAATCAGCGAAGGCAGAATCAACACGTAGGGCGCCCATTGGCGTTTCCGGCGCCGCTTGGTCTGGATAACAGGTTCAGTAGTCATTGCCCTGCTCCTTCAAAAGTCAGACGGGTTTGTGGTAAAGCGCTTATGAAGTTTAAAAAAATAATCCGGTAATAAGCGGGATTTTGCCCTATCCCTCCTGCTCCCCTTCCACGGTGGGGCAGGAGAGCGCTTGGGCCCGATTTCACCGTCGAGGAGGCTTTGATATCCGTTTTACGTAGATTCGCAGTAACGACAGATCTAGACGGTGCTCAGGTGTCGCACTATTGCCGAATTAAATTATGAAAGTTCATCAGCGCCGTCAACGCCGCGTTAAAGCACGTAACTACGCTCAGAGAAGTGGGGAATTTCAGCAAACTATGGCTTTCGACGTAGTCGTGGC
>JAGPHL010000113.1:7206-9030 GCA_018055515.1 Anaerolineae bacterium | reverse complement strand
ACCAGCACCCGCCCGGTCCCGTCATTCTGGAGCACGTGAACGGAATCCACGGGACGCCATACCGCCAGGCGCAGCGTCGTCTCGCTCTCACACAGGAACACATAACGCGGCGCACCCTCGAGGCGCAGCTGCAGCTGCCCCTCGGTGACGGCGACGGCGCTGCGCTTCCCATTCATCTCGACGACGGTGACTTCGTCGCACGGCACGGGCAACGAGACCGTCCGCGGCTCCCCGTTCGTCCACAGCGCCAGGGCGGCTCGGCCGTCATTGCGGAACAGCAGGCCGAACTCCGTCAGCCCGCCGAGCGGGATCCGCCGCTGAAAGGCGTAGCCGCGCAGCGTCGCCACCAGCGTCTTCATCGCCGTGTAGGCCGGCTTGGGAGCGAGATCGCGCCGCACCAATCCAAAATTGAACTCGATCTCGTTGGGATCGTCGCCGTCGTTGCGCCAATCGTACCAGATATTCAAATCCACATCGTAGGCCAGGTGCGCCAGCGCCTGACGCGCCGCGTATTGCGCCTGTTCCTCCTCGGTAGGGCCGCCCGCCACGGTAGAATAGCCCCACTCGCTGGTGATGATAGGGATTTTGCGGTTGGGACTGGCGCGGTCCAAGATCCCGCGCAAGCGGGCATAATCCTCCCACGCCGTCTCCGGCGCGTTGGAACGGTAAGGATGCACGCTCACGGCGTCCAATTTGTTGAACAACCCCAGGTCGGCCAGCGTCTGAAGGTACTCCCACGGGAATCCCGCCGTCGCCGGGCCGATGATCAACGCGGTCGGATCCACCTGGCGGATGGCGGTAATGACCTCAGAAGCGACTTTGTTGTAATAGACAGGGTCCGGCGGGCCGTGCCAGAAGCGTTCCAGATTGGGCTCATTCCAGATCTCCCAGATGATGCCCTTCCCGCGGTAATGGCGCGCGGCGGCAGCGGCAAAACGCGCGAATGCCGCCCGCCCGGCGTCGAAGTGATGGGCGTTCCCGCCGCCGTAGAGGTCATTGCCGTAGTCGAGGATGAAGACGATGCGGATATTTCGCGCCGCCATCGTCTCAACCAGAGAGTCGTAGGCGGAAAAGTCGTAACGCCCCGGAATCTCGCGCTCAATCGTGTGCCAGAAGAGGTCCATCCGCACGAAGCGGAACCCGCCGGCGGCCAGAAGATCCGCCTCGCCCGGCTCTGCCTGCGTGAAGTGAATGTTGACGCCCAACGGCTCTGGAATCACCCGTCCCGGCAGCTCCGGGGAGGGAGTGTCCACGAGAACGGGAGCCGGCAGCGAGGGGGTCAGCGTTGGCGTGACCGTCGCGCCGACCAGGAAACCCAGCGAGACCGTCGGCGCAGGCGTCGGCGTGACGGGAGAGGGCGGCGTCGCCGTGGGGGTAGGTGAGGGCAGCAGGGTGGCCGTTGGCGTCGGGGAAGTCGTCAGCGCCGGCGAGGGTTGTCCCGCCGCCGGAGAGAAACCACAGCTCGTCACGAGCAGCGCCAGAATCACGACGCTCAACCGTCTCACGCCCCACGCCCTCCGGGGGAAGGATGAGCTGACCTCAACCGGGGGGAAGCCTTTCCGCGCGCCAGCTGATTGCCGGCGCAGCGGGGCGCGGAACATGAGTGACGGACGATGGCCATGCTCGATTCTCTGCTCACACTGACAAGTTTTGCGTCTCATCATACCACGTCTGCCGGGATTGGATAGCACGCCATTGCGTCCTGTTTTTGTCACGCCCGGACACAAAGCCATCCGCTTAAATTTCCGACCCGTGAGCCCCGCGGTCATCCGTGAGCCATTTTCCGAAGAGTTCTCATGAGTCTGCGGTTACGTCATGAAAATA
>JAGPHL010000113.1:5459-7106 GCA_018055515.1 Anaerolineae bacterium | reverse complement strand
GAAAATAGCGGCCTGAGCGCAGCCTGAAGTTCGCGCACCCTTTGCCATGCAAGTGATTTTGAGATTTGCTGATTTCAGAGGAAAGCTCCACCCTTGACGCGAAGGCGCATTGTGTTAAAATGCTCCCTCGTTGTGGAGTTATACCGGGCTTTTCGCAAGAGAACCTCGGGCTGATGGCTCGAGGTTTTTTGCTGCCCCACTCAGGGAAGTGATGACATGAACAAAAAAGAAGAAGCGCCCATCAAAAACGTGCGCATCATCGGAATTTTCGCGCACGTTGACGCGGGCAAAACAACGACCACCGAAGCCATCCTGTATTTCACCGGGCGGATTCACCGCCAGGGGAATGTGGACGAGGGCAACACGCAGATGGATTTCCTGCAGCAGGAGCGCGAACGCGGCATCACCATCATGTCCGCCGCCACCGCCTGCCACTGGAAGGGCCATCGCATCAACATCATTGACACGCCGGGCCACATTGACTTCACCGCCGAGGTCGTCCGCTCAATTCGCGTCATTGACGGCGCGGTGATCGTCCTCTGCGGCGTCGGCGGCGTAGAGCCGCAGACCGAAGCCGTCTGGCTGCACGCGAACAACGAGCACCTGCCCCGGCTGATTTTCGTGAACAAGCTCGACCGCATCGGCGCGGATTTTCAGCGCGTGCTCGCCGAAGCACAGGAACGCCTCACCCCCAAGGCCATCGCCATCGAATTGCCCATCGGCGTCGAGAGCGATTTCCGGGGGGTCGTGGACCTGCTCGCAGGGCAGGCGCTGTTCTGGGAGGCGGGGCAGGATGATCCGACCCCCGGCCCCATTCCGGCGGAGATGGCTCAAGAGGTCGCCCGGGCTCGGGAACACCTGCTCGACAGCATCGCCGAGACCGACGAGACCCTGCTCCTGCGTCACCTGGAAGGGGAAGAGATCGCGCTCGAGACGTGGCAGGCGGCACTGCGCCAGGCCGTCATTCAGGGCGACCTCGTGCCGGTGCTGTGCGGCGTGTCCCGCAATCGCATCGGCATCCAACCGCTGCTCGACGCCATCGTCGCCTACCTCCCCGCTCCCGTGGACATGCGCCCGGTGCTGGGACATCATCCGGCAGACGAAGAGCAGCTGCTCGAACGCCCGGATTCCTTTGCCGCCCCCTTCTGCGCGCTCGCGTTCAAGATCGTCAGCGATCCGCACGTCGGGCATCTCACCTGGGTGCGCGTCTTCTCCGGGCAGGTCAACGCCGGCGAGGAGATCCTCAATCCCCGCACCGGCGCCCAAGAGCGCGTGGGACGCATCTACCGGATGCACGCCGACCGCCGCGAGCAAGTGGAATGGATGGCGGCCAGCGATGTAGTCGCCCTCGTGGGCATGAAAGACGCCGTCACCGGCGACACGCTCTGCGACCCGGCCCACCCCATCCTCCTGGAACGCTTCAAATTCCCCGAACCCGTGATCGCCGTCGCGCTCGCGCCGCAATCCACCAAAGATCGGGAGAAGCTGCAACAGGCAGTGCTGCGGTTGAGCGAGGAGGATCCAACGCTGATCCCCAAAACCGATCCCGAAACGGGCGAGCTCACCCTGGCCGGGATGGGCGAGCTGCACCTCGACGTGACCATTGACCGCCTGCGGACGGAATTCGGCCTGATCCCGCAGGTGAGC
>JAGPHL010000113.1:3959-5359 GCA_018055515.1 Anaerolineae bacterium | reverse complement strand
GCCCGAAACTTTATGCAAAATGAGGTATAATGGCGACGTTAATGCGCCGGACGAGGATTCATCCCGCGCGCCGGCGCATCGAAACTTCAGCTAGAGTACAGGAGGATTCTATGAGCACGACTTTCATGACATCGCCGAAGTTTTACTTCACGTCGGAATCGGTCACTGAGGGCCACCCGGACAAGATCTGCGATCAGATCTCCGATGCCGTCCTCGACGCCATCATCGCTGACGACCCTGAAGCGCGGGTCGCCTGCGAAGTCTCGGTCACGACGGGACTGATCCTGGTCGCCGGTGAAATCACCACCAAAACTTATGTGGACATCGGCACGCTGGCCCGCAACGTCGTGCTCGACATCGGCTATAACCGCGCCAAGTACGGTTTCGATGGCGAGACTTGCGGGGTCATCGTCAGCATCAAAGAGCAATCTCCCGACATCGCTCTGGGCGTGAACAGAGCTCTGGAAGCCAAAACCGGCGAGATGTCCGATGCCGAAATCGAGGCCATCGGCGCCGGCGACCAGGGCATGGTGATCGGCTTTGCCTGCAATGAGACGCCGGAGTTGATGCCGTTGACGATTTCCCTCGCCCACCAGCTCTGCCGTCGCCTCGCCGAGGTGCGCAAGAACGGCACGCTGCCCTACCTGCGTCCCGATGGCAAGAGCCAGGTGACGGTCGAATACGCCTACGGCAAGCCTCGGCGCGTGGACACAGTGGTCGTCAGCGCACAACACGGGCCGGAAATCACCCACGAACAGATCCGCGCCGACATCATCGAGCACGTCATCAAGCCGGTCATCCCGGAGGGGATGCTCGACGCGCAGACCAAGATTTATGTGAATCCCACCGGACGCTTCGTGATCGGTGGGCCGCAGGGCGACGCCGGCCTCACCGGGCGCAAGATCATCGTGGATACCTATGGGGGCGTGGCGCGTCACGGCGGCGGCTCCTTCTCCGGCAAGGACCCGACGAAGGTGGACCGTTCCGCCGCCTACATGGCCCGGTACATCGCCAAAAACCTGGTAGCCGCGGGCATCGCCGACCGGGTGGAGCTACAGATCAGCTACGCCATTGGGGTCGCGCGGCCCCTCTCACTTTCCGTGGAGACCTTCGGCACGGCGAAAATCCCCGATGAGCGCATCATCGAGCTCATCCAGGAGTATTTCGACCTGCGCCCCGCGGCAATCATTCATTACCTGCGGTTACGCCGCCCGATCTTCAAGGCCACCGCAGCCTATGGCCATTTTGGGCGCACGGACATTGACGCGCCCTGGGAAGCCACAGACAAGGCGGAACTGCTGCGCCAGGCCGCAGGACTCGCCTGATCTTAGCCTCGGCTCTCTCGTCAGGCCCGGCAACGTCCGGGCCTGCTTGTTTTTTTCAAATCTCGTCACTGTTCA
>JAGPHL010000113.1:0-3859 GCA_018055515.1 Anaerolineae bacterium | reverse complement strand
CGCTTGCTCTCGCATCCACCCAAATTCATGTTACAATAGAGTTACGATGCCATGACGCAGATAGAGGCACGCTCAACTTCCTCACACGAGGGAATGACGCAGTATGAAGGTTCTCTTTGTCACTGACACTAATCCGCTGAAAGACGCCCTTTCGGCCTCCTTTGCCGCCGCCGGCGTGACCGTCCAGCCGCTCGGGGACTTAAAGCAGCTCCAGGCAGTTCTGAGCGAGCCATCCATCGAGGCTTTGTGGGTCGCCCTGCCTCTGCCCGACCAGGTGATGCTGCTCCTGCCGCAGCTGCTGTGCAAGCTCGCCCCACAGTTGCCGGTGACGCTCGTGGGGACGGCGCCTCCGCCAGAAGGCTGGACCACTTACAGCGTCTATCCCTACGTCCAGATTCCGGCGGATTCACCGGGGGCACTGATCGCGCAGCTGCAGGAGCCTCGCCGATCCCCGCCTCTCCCCTACAACACCTGCAAACGCCTGCTACAAGCCATCACTTCCCTCGCCACCACGCTCTTCACCGAATCTGATCTCGAGCCCTTGTTACAACACATCATCGAAGAGGCCGTCGCACTCATCCCAGAAGCGGCAGCGGGCAGCCTGCTGCTGGAGGAAAACGGCCAGCTGGCTTTTCGCGCTTTCGTGGGGTATGCCCCGGAACTGCGGCAGGTGAAAATTCCCTCGACCAGCAGCTTCATCCCCAGGCTGCAAGCTGGCGAGATCGTCCGCGTCCATGACATCGCCCAGGCCACGACGGACGACTTTCCGGCAGAGGCGACCGAAAGCCTGCGGCGGTATGGCCGGGTGGAAGAAATCCACGAGACCCTCGCCGCGCCCTTGCTCCACGCCCATGCCATGATCGGCTACATCACGGTAGACAGTTTCGAGCCGGGCACGCGCTTCACCCACGAGGATGAAGAAGCGCTGGGCTACCTGGCGAGCATCGCCACGATTGCCATTCACAACGCGCAGCTGCTCAGCGCCGAGCGCGCGACCCGCACCCTGGCTGAGACTATCGGCGAACTGGGGCAGCAGCTCGTCGCCTCGCTGGACATGGACGAGGTACTGGCGCAAGTGCTCGACGCCCTCTTCCATCTCACCCCCTGCGACGCCGCCGAAGTGCTGCTGGTTCGAGATGGCCAGGCCGTGCTGGTGCAACAGCGCACCACCGGCAATCTCCCATATCCGCCTCCCAACACCAGCCTCGACATCCAACACACGGCCAACCTCCGTCAGGCGGCGCAGCAAGGCGCGCCGCTCCTCAGCGCCGACGTCATCAAAGCGCCAGGATGGATCTTCATGCCAGAGACGACCTGGATCCGCTCGCACATTGCCGCGCCCTTCTACCTGAATCAGCAGCTCGCCGGGTTCCTCTGCGTCTCGGGCACGCGGCCGCAGCAATTCTCCCAAAATGATTGCGACACCCTGGCAGCGCTGATCCCGCTGGTCGCCATCGCCCTGCACAATGCCCGGCTGTTTGAGGAAGCCCTCGTCGCCCGCGAACGCGCCGAGGCCGCCTACGAAAACCTGCGGCACCTCGATGCCATGAAATCGCAGTTCATCCAGAACGTCTCGCACGAGCTCCGCACCCCGCTGACGATCGTCAAAGGCTACCTCGATTTGGTGCTCGACACCAGCTTTGGCTTCCAACTGGAACCCACCATGGAGCAAGCGCTCAAAGCCATGCAGACCCATACCGATCGGCTCGCCGGCCTGGTCGAAAGCATCACCACGCTGGAAGACGTCGAGGCGGGACAGTTGGAGTGCCACCCGCAGCCCATTCAGCCGGTCCTCCTGCGCGCAGTTCAGGCGATCCGCCAGAAAGTCACGCGCCAGCAGCTGGAGCTCCAGGTGGATCTGAATCCGTCCCTGCCGGAAGTCAACCTCGACCCCCAACAGTTGGGGTTGGCGCTGTGGCACTTGCTCGACAACGCCATCAAATTCAACCGCCCGGGCGGACATATCTGGATGAAGGCCTGGGTGGAAAATAGTGAAGTGTTGTGCTCCATCCGCGACGACGGCATCGGCATCCCGCGCTCCGAACAGACCCGCATTTTCGAGCGCTTCTATCAGGTAGACGGCAGCACCAAACGCCGCTACGAAGGCATGGGATTGGGGCTTTCGATCGTCCGCGAGGTGATCGAAAAACACGGCGGGCGCGTCTGGGTGGACAGCGCAGGGCCGAATACCGGCGCGACCTTTACCATCGCCCTGCCCGCCTACCGCGAGGAGGCGACGGTATGAACGACAGTCTCACGGCGCGAGGGCTGCGCCTTCTCCTGCCGCTGCTGATCCTCCTGACGGCATGTGCCCCCACCCCTGAACCGACCGCGCCGCCAGAAACTGCCGCGGAGCTGTTCGCCGATGCCTTTGCCACCCCGACGACCGCCTGGGCGCGCTTCGATACCACCGAGAGCGCGGCCTACGTGCAGCAAGGGGAATTCTATCTCGAAGACCGGGGCAGAGGGAAGAGCGTCTATACCCAACTCCTGGGACAAAATTTTACCGACGTCGTGATCCAGGTGACCGTGCGGTACGTCGAGGGCACACAAGACAACTGGATGGGCGTCCTCTGCCGGCAACAGGACGAAGAGAACTACTATCTCTTCGCCATCAGCGCCGATGGCTACTACCTCATGCTCAAAGTGGAAAACGGCTCTTCCACGCCGCTGGAAGGGCCGACGGCCACGGAGGCCATCAACACCGGGCTGGCGAAAAATACCCTCGAGGCGCGGTGTGAAGGCGAGACGTTGACCCTGCGCCTCAACGACACGTTCACCGTGACCCACACCGACAGCAGCTTTCAGGAAGGCGCGGTGGCGTTGTTCACCGATGCGGTGCGTGGGGGAACCACCACGGCGGCCTTCGATGACTTTCGCCTGCTCCGGCCATGAGGGATGGAATGAGCGCGCGACCCAAATTGTCCTCCCTGCAACGGGGCCTTGATCTGGTCGCCTGGGGCCTTGCCGTGGTCGGATATTTCGGTCCGTGGATAGAGCAGGCGTCGGCGGCGCTGGCCTGGAACGCCTACGACCTCTTCGACATCCTGCGGGTCCTGCCGGAGATCGAGACCCTCACCCTGCAGGTCAACCTCTACGCGCTGCGACTGCCGGCGGTAGGACTGGCGCTCCTCCTGCCGCTGTTGCTCGCGGAGGCCCGTCCCCTCTGGCGCTGGGGGGCGGCTCTCATCGGCGCGGGATTGCTGATCAACACGCTCCCGCCCTACGACGTCATCCGCACCGCCTGGCGCACGCCCGGCTGGCGCGTCCCCTTCTGGTGGGGCGTCGGCGGCCTGCTCGCGCTGGCGGCGCTCACCCTGTGGCGGCCCTCCCGGCAAGGCGAGGCCCGCTGGCGCGCCTGGCTGACGCTCGGCTGGATGCTGCTCACCGGCGTGCCGGCCTTCAGCACGTTTCCCCGGCTGCTGCCGGCCCTGGAGCGTCTCTTCGCCGCGCCGGTGAGGCCCGGCTGGGGCTTCTGGGCCTGCGGCGCCGGCTGGCTGATAGTGATATTTCGCTTATGGAAACAGGGGATCGCTCCCCAACGCGCGATTGAGGAAGAAAAGGGGATTGCCATGAGCGCTCAAGAAGAAGCGCCAGAAGCTGCCGAAATAGCAACGGTAGACTTACAGCAAGCGCAAAAGGTCAAAGAGCGGTACGAGCGGGAGTTGCTCTCCAAAGCCAACGTCGTCGGCGTAGGCATCGGGCTGCGCGGGACGGTGACGCGCGAGGGCAGCGTTTCCGTGATCGTCAACGTGACGCACAAAGTGCCGCTGCAGGCGCTGGCGCCCGCCGACCGCATCCCCGACGAGCTGGACGGTGTGCCGGTCAAAGTGGAAGCCATTGGCACACCCGCCGCACA
>JAGPHL010000112.1 GCA_018055515.1 Anaerolineae bacterium | reverse complement strand
CAGCACAGCGTGCTCTCCTGGTCTCAATGCCCTCTCGAGCATTGTATGCTTTCTGACCCTCCTTTGGATTTTGAGATTTTTTCCCACTTACTGCGGTGATTTATCCCAAAATCCGCTCGCGATTCCCCACGCGACGGGGCCCAGAAAGCCCGAGACCACTCTTTTCCCCCACCTGTCCAGGTTCAGCGTATGACTCCTTTTTCACCCCCCTTTTGGGGGCCTTCTGGCTGTGACATACGCTTGCTACTCCATAGTATAGCACAAGTTCAGATTATGCGCAAGTCCCAAAATCAGATCGCGGAACATCCACGCGGCCACGGGATTCTCCGCCAGGCGCGCGCTCAAACGAAAGGTGGAGATGAGCACCCGCCCCGTCTGCCCCACCCGCCGTTCCGCAATCAGGCCCACCGTCTTGTGCAACCAGCCCACCGTCAACCCGGCGTGCACGTCCACGGCAAAGTCGCGGGGATGGAGGCCCACGATGACCTGCTCCGGCGTCAGGTCGGCGAAGAGAAAATCCACCTCGCCGGCGGTCGGCAGCGCGCTAAAGAGCCGATCCTTGCAAATCCAGCTCAGACTGCTGGCCCAATCGCCCTGCCAATCGCTCCCGCGCCTCGGGACGATGCTGATCCCTCCCACGTGCGTCTGGAGCGCGTCCGCGTTTTCCGCGAGCCACAGCACGGCCCCGCCCTGCAACAGGTACGCGCGCAGCGCATCCGTCAGGGTCAGCGCCACGGCGAGATCGGCCGCCGCGAGCGTGTCCACCGGCGTGTATCCCAACGCGCGCAGCGGCGTCTCCAGCTCCGGCGCGTAGACGCGAAGCTCGCCGGGGGCAGCGCAGGGCGGGAAGACGAAGACCTCCTGCGCGTGCTCCGCCGCCGGCGTCCCCTCCGCCTGCAACAGGCGCAGCGTCAGCCGGAGCCGCAGGGGATGGGAAACCTCCGGCGCCCGGAAGGTCAGGCGTCCCACCGGGGTGACGTCCGCCGGGCGCGGCGCGAGCGGTCCCAGAGCGCCCCGCAGCGTCGGTTGCCCTTCCACTTCCCATTCCAGCCGGCTCTCGCGCAGGTCGGCGGAGGAGAAATGCGCGAGCGCCAGCGTCAGCGCGCACTCCTCGCCGCTCCAATAGGCCAGCCGCTCCCATTCGGGGATGATGAAGTCATCGCTGTTGAGCGCGCGCAGGGCGGGGAAGAAGTCCTTGGGATGGCGGTGCAGGTCCAACAGGCCGTTGCATTCCCAGTGGACGTCGGTGAATTCGGTGATGACGTAGCCCGCCAGGCTGGAATGGCGCCGGATTTGTTCGATCTCGTACTTGAGCGCGGCGTATTCCAGACGCTGGCTGGCCGCGACCAGCGCTTCCAGGGTGGGGAAGGCGCGCTCCAGGTGATAATGGGCGTAGCGCGCCTCCACCCCGTGCGGGTAGACGACGCCGTTGCCCCACTCCGCGCCGGTCTCGAACCACCACGGCTCGCTGCCGTCCGCCTCGAGCAGGCGGCTCACCTGCGGCAGGCCCCAATTCCCGAATTCGGAAAGGATCAACGGCTCGTCGCCGCGCCGCTGGACTTCGGGGGCCGGCGGGCCGGGGGGAGTGTCCCACGGATCGCGCAGGAACGTCTGCCACTCCGCGTGCGTGCTGTAGGCGCGCGCGAACGTCCACCAGGGACGGGCGGCGTAGCGCGCGACCCACTCGCGCCAGTACGGGGCGTGATCGGGGATGGCGGCGTAGTTGTGGAAGTCCTCGATGTCGGTGACGACGTGCGCGTTGCCCCCGCAGGCGGAATTATCCACAATCAGGCGGGTCGGGTCCAGCCGCCGGAGATAGGCGTAGGTCTCCGCGAGCCAGGCGCGCTGCGCGGGATCGGTCAGATCAATGCCCCAGCTCTCGTTGATGAGGGTCCAGATGATGATGCTGGGGTGCTGGCCGTCGCGGGCCACCATGCCGGCCAGGGTCTCGCGGGCGCGCCGCTGCGCATCCGGCGTGAGGTATTGCGCGTTGGGCAGCTCCGTCCAGATGAGCAGTCCCACGCGGTCGGCGGCGGCGTAGTAGCGCGGGTCGGCGATCTTGATGTGGAGGCGCAGGCAGTTGAGGCCCATGGCCCGGGCCTGGCGGAACTGCGCTTCGAGGAAGGCCTCGGAGGGAGGCGTGCAGAGGGTCTCCGGGTAGTAATCCTGGTCGAGCGCGGCGCGCAGGTACAGCGGCCGGCCGTTGAGCCAGAGCCGTCCCTCGCGGGCCTCGATGGTGCGGAAGCCGAAGGTCTCGCTGACGCTATCGGGGGCGGCGCCGTCGAGGGTGACGCGCAGGGTGTAGAGGTGCGGCGTGTCGAGATCCCACAGCAGCGGCGCGGGGACGGGCAGCGTGGGGGTGAGGGAGGCGCTCTCCAGCGAGGCGCAGAGCTGGCCGTCGGGCGCGAAAATCTCGTAGCGCAGGCGGGATGCCGGGGGCAGCTCGCGGTTGAGGCGCACGGCGACGCCGACTTCCGCGGTCCGCGGCGCGATCTGCACGTGCTGGATGTGGGTGGCGGGGCGGCTTTCGGCCCAGACGGATTGCCAGAGGCCGGAGAGCATCCCGTACCAGGATTGTTTGCCGTGGGGGATTTCGGGGAAGAGCTCCAGCGGGTCGCTGACGCGCAGCGTGAGGCAGTTCATGCCGGGCCGGGCGGCGGCGGTGACGTCCAGCTCGAAGGGCAGGTAGCCGCCCTCGTGCGCGCCGACGGGGACGTCGTTGAGCCAGACTTCAGCGCTGTAGTCCACCGCGCCGAAGTGCAGGATCACCGCGCGGTCTGCCGTCAGCCATGAGGCGGGCAGCTCCAGGCAACGGCGATACCAGCCCACGCCGGTGAAGGTGCGCAGGGCGGGGGTCGCCTGCCAGGGGGCCGGGACGGACACGGACAGCACGTCCGCCGGGGCCGTCTCACGCCAGAAATCCCAGGAACCGTCAAGGGCAAGTCGCGTGCGCAAGGCCATGGGTCAGTCCTTTCATGGGATCTATGCAACGGGATACCGGATGCTGCGGGTCTCTGGTGGCGTCAATGGCGCGCGGCCCGGCAGGGGATTTCAGTCTCAAACTTCTCTCACGGTCGGCCGGCCGTCCTCGAAGGCCACGGGCGCCAGGTGCAGACTGCGAGCGCCGGCGGGATAGCCCACGTGCGGCGGCGTCCAGGCGTGATAGGCCATCCACAGCTGACCCGCGGCGTCGGTGAAGAATTCCTGACCGCCGGGGCCGAGCGCCTCTGGCCGTCGGGCGAACCAGGGGCCGTCAAGCGGTTTGAGGTAGGGCCCGGTGAGGGCGTCGCTCACGGCATAGCCGATGGCGTAATCGGCGCTTTCCCACCAGTTGGCGGAATAGAACAGGTAATAGCGTCCGGCGTGCCTGACCAGGGCCGGCGCCTCGATGAGCGGGAGTTCCCAGGGCTGATCGCAGCGCAGCAGTTCGAGGGGGGTCCCTTCCAGCGCCAGACCGTCGGCGCGCAGCGGTTGCAGCCACAAGCCGGTCGGCAGGCCGCAACTGTTGCCGTCGTTTTTCCAGAGCAGATAGGGGCGTCCAGTTTCATCCACAAAGGGGCTGGGATCAATGGAGCCACCCAGGTCGTGCTGACAGAGGAAGGGCGCGACGGAATCGTCGCGGAAAGTCCCGGCGGGTGAAGCGCTCACGGCGCAGCCGAGGCATTGCAGTCCCGCCGTCTCGAAACGCGCGGTGTAATAGAGCACGGTGTAGCCGTCGCGGGGCAACACGGAGGGCGCCCACGTGAGGCCCTTTCCGGCGGCGGCCCAGACGGGCAGGCGCGGCAGCGCATCCTCAAGCCGCTCCCAATGATGCAAGTCCGTGGAATGGAGCCGCTGGATGTTATCGCCGTTGGCGTTGGTGGCGTAGGCGTAGTAGTCCAGCCCGACCCGCAGCACGAAGGGATCGGGAAAGTCAACTGCCGTCAGATTTTGGATTTCAGAGCTGGGATTGGACATAGGTCTCCTGCACACTGTACCAGGGTAAGGGGAGTTGGGCGTCGGCCGGTCAGGGCGCGGGTTGCGGGCCGACCGTCGGTCCCTGCACCACGGGGCGACCGTCCTCCCACTGGATGCGGTCGAGCCACACGAAGCGCCGGTCGCCACGGCGGCTGCCGGCGACGACTTCCCAGGCGTGATACACCAACCAGGTCTGATCGCCGAGCTGCAGGAGGGCCTGATGTCCTGGCCCGATGACCATGGCGTTCTTGTCGCTGAGATCGCTGGCCAGGATGGGATTTTCCGGCGCGTCCTGGCAAGGGCCGAGGGGGCCCTCGCAGGTGGCGTAGCCTACGGCGTAGTCCACGCCGGCGTAATCGTTGGCGGAGAAGAAGAGGACATACTGCCCGTCGTGTTTGAACATCGTCGGCGCCTCGACGACGCGGCCCTCCCACTGCACGTCGTTGCGCACGAGGCGCACCGGCTCGCCGAGCAGGCTCAGGCCGTCTGCGGCGAGTTTCTGGACGTAGATGTTGGTGGGGATGCCGCAGCAGTTGCCGTCGTTTTTGTAATAGAGGTAGAGCTGGCCGTCATCGTCGCGGAAGGGGCTGGGGTCAATGGTGCCGCCTTCCTGCGCCTGGCAGACCAGCGGCGCGTCACGAGTGTCCTTGAATTTGCCTTCGGGCAGGGCGCTGACGGCGACGCCGACACATTGCTTGTTGGAGGCCTTATCACGGGCGGTGTAGTACATCACGTAACGGTCGCCGATGGGGATGACTTCGGGGGCCCACACGAGACCGCCGGTCATTTTGGCCCATTTGGGGAGCGCCGGCATGGCATCGCTGAGGATTTCCCACGTGAGCAGGTCGGTAGAGCGCGCCAGCGAAATATTTTTGCCGGAGGCGTTGGTGGCGTACAGCCAGTAGACCCCGTCCACCGGCAGGATGAAGGGATCGGCGAAGTTCTCCCGCAGGACGGGGTTCTGGAACGTCGCCGTAGGCGCGGCGGAGGGAGTCGCGCCGCAGCCGCTCAGCGCCGCGACCGACAGCAGGGCCAGCAGCAGTCCCCAACGTTGCAGGCGTCTGTTCATCAATTTAGCCTTTCAATCCGGTAGTGGCGACGCTTTCGACCACGTAACGTTGCAGGAAAGCGTAGAGGAGCAGCACCGGCAACGCCACAATGACGGCGCCGGCCATCATCAAGCCGTATTCCGAAGTATAAGCTCCCTGCAGCGTGCGCAAGCCCGGTTGGAGCGTCTGCACCGCGCGATCTTTGAGCACCAGCAACGCCCACAGGAAGTCATTCCAGCTGCCCAGGAATTCGATGACGGCAAGGGTCGCCAGGGCAGGTTTCGCCAGCGGCAACACGACCTGGAAAAAGATCTGGAAGGTGTTGGCGCCGTCAATGGCCGCGGCTTCTTCCAGCTCCTTGGGGATGCTCAGGAAGAATTGCCGCATGAAGTACACGCCGAAGACGCTGGCCAGCGCCGGGACGATCGCGCCGCTGAATTTGTTGAGCATCCCCAGGCGGGCGACGGTGACGAAGTTGGGCACGAGGAACATCACGCCGGGCAGGAAGAGGGTCGCCAGCAGCAGGCCGAAGAGCTGCTTCCGGCCGGCGAATTCCAGGCGCGCATAGCCATAGCCGGCGAGCGAATCGAGCACCAGTTTGGCGACCGTCGTGAGCGTCGCCACGATCACGCTGTTTCTGAACCACAGGGTGATGGGCGTCGAAGGGTTGTTCAGGATTTTGGTGTAATTTTCCAGCGTGATCACTTTGGGAATCCAGTAGATCTCGCGGCTGAACAGCTGCGATTTGAGTTTGAAGGAGGTGGACAGCATCCACAGCAGGGGGATGATGACGATGAGCGCGATGCAAATCATCAGCGCATACAGCGCTACCCGGCCGACGATGCGCCGCAAGCGATAGCGCGCCTCAGAATGTCGAATGGGCATGGCGGGAGGTGTCATAGCAGGCTCCACTTTCTATTCTTGATGCCGGAAGAGGCGGAAGTTAACGAGGGAGAAAGCCATCATGATGAGGGCGACAATGACAGACATGGCGGCCGCGCTGCCCTGATAGGGGCGCACGAAGCCCTCGGTGAAGATGCGCAGCATCACCGGCTCAGTGGCGCCGCCGCCGTTGGGCAGGCGGGGATCGCCGCGCGTCATCATCATGGGCTGGCCCAGTAAATTGAAGGAGGCGATGATAGTGGTGATGATAATCAACACCAGGACGGGGCGCAGGAGGGGCAGGGTGATGTAGATGAAGCGCTGCCAGGCGTTAGCGCCGTCCACGCGGCCGGCCTCGTACAGGTCAGCGGGGATGTCTTGCATGGCCGCCAGGAAGATGATCATGTTGTAGCCCATCGTCCACCAGATGGTGGCCACGACGATGGTGATCATGGCGTAGGGCATGGTGGAGAGCCAGCGCGGGGTGGGCAGGCCCAAAGCGCCGAGGTAGTAGTTGAGCAATCCCCCCTGGCTCTGGAAAATCCACCACCAGATGAGCGAGATCACCGCGCAAGACAGCACCCAGGGGGCGAAATAGATCGCGCGGAAAGCGTTGGTGCCGGGGAGTTTTGTGTTGAGCAGCGTCGCCAACCCCAGCGGGATGAGAATGAGGAAGGGCACGCTGGAGACGACGAAGACCAACGTCACCCGCATGGAATTCCAGAACTCGTAGTATTTCACGCTGCCGGGTCGGAAAAGGTCCAGGTAATTTTGCAAGCCCACAAAGGTCGTCGCCTGCGGACGCAGATAGTCGTAGTTGAAGAAACTGATGTACAGGCCGTTGAAGAAGGGGTAGCCGACAAAGACGATGAAGAAAATCAGGTGGGGCAAGATGAACAGGTAGGGCACCCCATTGAATTTGCGCTTGCCAGTGACCATAGAGACCTGCCTTTCGTAGCCCTTGGGGGTGTTGCTGCGACACGAGGTGATGTCGCAGCAACACCAGGAAAGCCTTTTCTGCTAAGGGGTTTGAGGAGCCGCGCCGTAGGTCGTGCGGTTCTGCGCCAGGATTTCGTTAGCGCGTTGCGCCGCGTCATCGAGCGCGCCCTTGATGTCAGAAGTCGTACCGTTCATCACCGCTCCAACGGCCTCGCCCAGGGGTCCGAACGCATCGGTGATGCCGGGGACGGAAGGCGGGAAGAAGGCATATTCGACCGAAGGGGCGATCGAGGCCTGCGGCTCGATGGCCTTGAACTCAGCGCTCGCGCGCACCGACGCGGCGGCGGGAATCTGTCCGCCCTTCGCCCAGGTCACGGAGTTTTCCACCAGGTATTTGATGAAGACGGCAGCGGCCTGATCCTTGCAGGGATCCACCGTCTTGTGGACGGGGAGGGTGAGCTGATGCGAGCCGGCCCACACCGCCATCTGCGGTCCAATCTGCGGGACGGCAGTCGCCCGCCCATCGAACTCGACGCCGTCGCCGGTGATGTTGGCGATTTGCCAGATACCGTTCCAGACCATGGCGACGGTGCCGGTCTTGAAGGCGTTCAGTTCAGCGTCTACTTCCAGATTGGGCTCGGAATATTTGGCCTGCATGTCCTTCATCCACTGCAGCGCCTTGACGCCGGCCTCGCTGTTCCAGGTCGCTTCGGTGCCGTCGGCGTTGAATTCGGTGCCGCCAAACTGGTGCAGCATCTGCTGGAAGATCTGCTGGACGGGGAAGCCGCCGGTGATGTCGAAGCCCTGGAGTCCGTTGCCGGTCAGCGCGGCAGCGATGGCCTCGAACTCCTCGGCGTTCGTGGGTGGGGTCTCAAAGCCGGCGCTCTTGAGCAGGTCGGCGTTGTAGAACATTGTCATGGGGTGAATATCGAGCGGGATGGAATAGCGGTGACCGGCGACCTCGCCGGCGTTCCACACTCCGGCGGGGTAGTCGCTGGCACTGATGCCCATCTCAGCGACCAGCGCGTCCATCGGCCGCAGGACGTTGCGGAATGCCTGGGTGGGGACCTGATCGGCGTGGACGATGGCCACATCCGGCAGGGTATCGGCAGCCGCCGCGGTGGTCAGCTGCGTGTAATACTCTCCCTGGCTGGTCATGGTGACTTTGATGTCAGGATGGGAGGCGTTGAAGGCGTCCACCATCTGTCCCATGAAAGGGCCATCGGGCCCGGTGAAGGGGTTCCAGTATTGCAGTTCGACGACGCCGCAGGCATTACCTGTCGCTTCGCTGGTGGGCGTGGCGGCGCCGCCACAGGCAGAGAGGAGCAGGCTGACAACCAACAACAGAGCGCATACAGTCCACAAACGCGATTTCATGATTTCCTCCTCGATTTTGAAACGGACTACTGGATCGAACAACACTGGATTGGCAAGGTGGCTGATGGGTCTTGAGCCGGGCACCTCCTGTCACGTGAAGTCGGGATACGGGTCCACGTCGCGCCGTCGCAATTTGCGACATATAAATACGTTTCATTTATAAAAACCGCTGCGTAATCCGCAGAAAAAGAGGAAAATCCATGCCGTCAGAGCGTTTAGTTCAGAAATTGACGTTATATAGTATATATTACAGCATGTTATGGGATTTGTCAAGAGGGCAAAGGAGGAAAAAGAGGGCAATTTCGCGGAAAAGAGGGACATATTTGACAAGCTTCCCGCAATGCAGTATATTGGTATGAAACATAACGGCATGGAATGCATCCTTCGCCAGCATGAGAATTGAGCGGTGAAGCGTGAGCTCACCGGTTTGGCTGGGGATGGAATCCCCAGCCTGACACGAGCCAACCGTGCTGAAGCGCGTTGTTTGGGGACCTGTCAGACCCGGAATTCATTCCGGGGCGGCCTGAGAGCGGCTTGAAGTTCATGCACCCTTTGCCACGCGAGTGATTTTTTCGCTGATTCGCTTTTTCGCTTTTTCGCTGATTCGCTTTTTCGCTGATTCGCTGACGGCTGACCGCTGATCTCTATTTTCGAAGGAGACGCCATGTGCTGGCGCACACCATCCAAAAATGAAAATGTGCGGTGGCTGTTCAGCCTGGCGCCAGGTGGCTAGCCGGCGATGGATGAACCTTTGTGAGCTGTAGCTTTTGCCCCACCCCCTGCCCCCTCCCCAACGGCGCAGACGCCGTTGGGGAGGGGGAGAAAAAAATTGGG
>JAGPHL010000111.1:5805-9121 GCA_018055515.1 Anaerolineae bacterium | reverse complement strand
AAGGCCATCCCCAACGGCGATTCATGCGAGATCTTGCCGGCGCGCGGGTCGGCCTCCGTCGGCCCGACAAGATGATAGGTTTCGGGAGCGTCCTCGCCGTCTTCCACCACGGTGACGTGCGAGCCGAGCCGCACATAGCCATCGGTGTTATCCGTCGCCTCGATCAGCACGGCGTTGCGAACCACCGCTTGCAGCTCCAGAATGCGCCCTTCCAAAAAACCCTGCTCTTCCTTCGCGGCGATATAATCCGCGTTCTCCGAAAGGTCCCCTTGTTTGATCGCGGCATGTAAGCGCTTCGCCAACGCTGGCCGACGTACCGTGAGCAGCTCCTCCAGCTCCACTTTGAGCTCTTGCAAGCCCTGCGGCGTCACATAGACAGGTTTCTGTTCCCCCATGTCACCCACTCCTCAGCCAATAGAGAGCAGTGAACCGTGAGTAGAGAGTCGTTGCAGCCTCTGCTCACCACTCACCACTCACGACTCACATTTTCATTCTTGCACGGTGTACGCCAGCACCTGGCGTCTCCTTCGCCATAATCAACGGATCATTTTACCATCAATTCAGCCGCTGACAAAACGCGGATTGGAGATATACTGCAGAAACGTGGGCACGTGGACACGTGGGCACGTAAGCACGTGAGCACGTATGAACGTAGGAACGGAGAAACGGAGAGACGATGAAACGTCAGTATCTACGCGGGGCGACGGGCGCGCTGCTGCTGAGTCTGGGGATTGGCGGCGGCGTCGCGCTTGTGCGAGCGCTGCAGGGCGCGCGTGACCCCCATCAGACCCTGCGCCAGCGCTGGATCAATCAGGCGCTCGACCAGGTGCTGCGCCAGGAACGGCAACACGGCATCCGCCTGCTGACTCCCCAGGAGCGCTACGTGATCTTCTCCGACCACCACAAGGGCGCGCGCAATGACGCCGACGACTTTATCGCTGCGGAGGCCACGTATCTCGCCGCGCTCGACCATTACCTGGACCAGAATTTCACGCTGATCGTCATGGGTGACGCCGAGGACCTGTGGGAAGAGCGTCCCGAGGCGGTGCTCTCCGCCTACCGTCGCGTCTTCGAACGCGAAGCGCGGTTCTACCCCACCCGTTATCTGCGCATCCATGGCAATCACGACGCCCTGTGGAAATCGGCCTATCAACGGGAGAAATACCTGGGGCCATTCTTCCCCGGCATCGAATTCCATGAAGGGCTGCTCTTCACCGTCGAGGAGACCGCCGACCGGCCAGGAGGCGAGATTTTGCTGGTGCACGGCCATCAGGGGACGCTGGACGGCGACAAGATCGCTCCGCTCTCACAATTCCTCGTGCGGAATGTGTACCGGCTGTTCCAAATCCTCACCGGCCAGGGACGGACCACTCCCGCCACCGACGCCTGTCTCCGCGCGCGGCATGACACGATGCTCTACCGGTGGGCCAGTGGACATGAGAAGCTGCTCCTCATCGCCGGGCACACCCATCGCCCCGTGTGGAGCTCGCGCACGCATCTGGAGAAGCTGATCGCGGAGCTGCACCGCCTTCTGGAGCTGGATCCCGCCGCGCGCCCCCCGGATTTCGCGGAAAAGGCGGCGCGCCTGCGAGAAGACATCAAAATCCGCGCACGCAAGGATCCGCCCTGCGATGACAGCGTCAAAACACGGCCGTGTTACTTCAACACGGGCTGCTGTCGCTACGCCGACGGCGACATCACCGGCATCGAACTTGCGGATGGGGACATCAGGCTCATCAAGTGGAGTTTTGCCCAGGGCGAGGGCCAACGGACCGTCCTGGAAAGCACGCCGCTGAGTCCGCTGTTCTATCTTCTGTGAAGGGCTTAAAGCGCCAGTGCCAACCACTCCGGCAGGGCGGCGAGCAGCAGCTGCATCGCGCCGCGAGCGCGCTCCGTGAACAGCTCCAACGTGCCATCGTACGCTTCAGCGCTCTCAGGCCCCACGACATCGGTCACCGCGCGCAGGATGAGACAGCGCACGCCATTGCGCGCCGCCACATATGCGATCGCGCCCGATTCCCAATCCGCCGCCACGGCGCCGAATTGCGCGCGCAGACGGGGCACTTCCTCCATCACCAAATCGCGGTCGGCGGAGAGCAGCTTCTCGCGTCGCACCGGCTGCGGCGGCTCGCCCTTCAGCCACGAAAGGTCCAGCTCCGTGTTGTAGTGCGCCAGCGCTTCCAGGGGATCGCCCATCTGCTCGATAATGTCGTAGACGAGGGTGCGGGTCACCAGCAACACAGTCCCCGGCGTGATGTCGCCCGCAAATCCGCCGCAGGTGCCAAGGTTGACCAGCAATCGCGGCGACCAGCGATCAATCGCGTATTGAGTGGAGCCGGCAGCCGCGATCTTGCCCCAACCGCCGTGCAAAAAGACGCACGAGCGCGGCCTGCCGCCGACGGGGAGGGTGAGCGGGAACCATTCGCCATAAGGGGAAGCGTGGCTCTCCACGGCGGGATACCACGCGCGCACGCAGCGCCATTCGACATGCGCCGAGATCAGGATCACGGCGTCGGTGAGCTTCGACATGGCCCGCTCACTTGCCGTACAATTTGCGGAACGCCAGCGCCGCGCCGACCATGCCGGCTTCGTTGCGCAACCGCGCGGGGACCACTTCCGCTTTGACGGTCAGCGCAGGAGCGAACAGCGCGAATTTCTTGCTCGCGCCGCCGCCGATGATGATCAAATCGGGCCAGATGAGCCGCTCCAGCGTGGTCAGATATTCGTTGAAATAGGGCGCCCAGGCTTCCCAACTGAGGTCTTTGCGTTGTCGCGCCGCATCGGAGGCCCAGACTTCCGCATCCTCGCCGTGCAGTTCGATGTGCCCCAGCTCCATGTTCGGCACCAACCGCCCATCAATGAACAGCGCCGTGCCCAATCCCGTCCCGATGGTGACAATCAGCACCAGGCCCTTGCGCCCCTTCCCCGCGCCGAATTTCATCTCCGCGATGCCGGCGGCGTCGGCGTCGTTCACCACGACGACCTGGCAGCCGGTGGCATCGGCAAAAAGCTGCGCCGCGTCCGCACCGATCCAGGCCTTGTCCACATTGGCGGCGGTCATGGTGACCCCGTGCTGCACGACGGCGGGGAAGCCACACCCGATCGGCCCCTGCCATTGGAAATGGCGCGCCACCGAAGCCACGACTTCAGCCACCGCCGGGGGCGTGGAAGGTTGTGGCGTCGGCAGGCGATAACGCTCTTCCAACAACGTCCCCCTCTTGGTCTCCACCGGGGTCCCTTTGATGCCACTGCCGCCAATGTCAATACCAAGGACTTTCATCGTCTGCGCCCCTTATCGCCGAAGATAGGAAATCCA
>JAGPHL010000111.1:2876-5705 GCA_018055515.1 Anaerolineae bacterium | reverse complement strand
GGAAATCCAGCCTGTCAAAGCCGGCTACGCTGATGATAGCACAAGAGTCCACAAACCGCAAATTCAACAGCGTGCTCCGAGCTTCAATAAACGGCGATGCAACCGCCGCCCGGTGTGACTTGTCCGCTCGCGGGGGATAGGGTATAATTTCATTGATGCGGCAACGCTTGATGGCCGCGGAAAGAAAAGCTCATGGAAATCGAAGCCAAATATGCGATCCCTTCGGAACAGGTGTTCCGCCAGCTCCAGGCGCAGGAAACGCTGGGCGCCTTTCAACTCCGCGAGAGCGGTACGACCCCCCTCCACGACACCTACCTGGACACGGCGGATCACGCCGTCTGGCAGGCGGGCTATGCCCTGCGACTACGCGAAAAGGGCGACGCCTGCGTGATGACGCTCAAGGCCCTGGCGGGAGGCGCCGGGCCGGTCAAACGCCGCGAGGAACTGGAACTCACCCTGCCCCAGCCGACGCCCCCCACCCTCTGGCCTCCCAGCGCTATCCGCGAGCAGCTGCTGGAGGTGATCGGCGAACAGCCGCTGCAACCGCTCTTCGACCTGCACCAGCTGCGACACGAACGCACGGTGATGGCCGGGGAGCGCGCCGTCTGCCTGATGAGCCTCGACGCGGTGACCTTGACCGGGGAACAGCGCCGCACGCAGTTCTTCGTGCTCGAAGCGGAGCTGCTGCCCGACGGCACGGAGCAGGACCTCGCCGCCATCATGCAGGCCCTCCAGGAGGCCTGGCAGCTGCAGCCCGACACTGAGACCAAACTGCAACGCGCCCTGGCTTTCTTCGACCTCACGATGCCCGAACTGCCGGAAACGCGGCTGACCCCCACCGAGCGCCGCCAGCTCACGGCCATCGCGCAACAGTCCACGATGTACGGACGACGCGCGCAAGCGGTGCTCCTTCTCGACGAGGGCGTGACGCAACTGGAAACGGCCGGGCGCGTGGCCATGTCCGAGCGACGAGTGCGCTACTGGCTGGCGGAATGGCGCCAAAAACGCCTGGGGATCTTCCCCGAAAAAGTGCTGATGGCGACTAATTCAGCGCCGCCCGCCGTCGAAGTTCCCACTGCGGCGGACAAAATCCCCGCGCCGCCGGCAGCCAGGACCGTCAGCGCACCGCCGCCGTCGAACAACACGCCCGCCGAAGCCGTGGACGTCGCTCACCTGCACGCCGTGGCGGACCTCGCCGAAAAGCTCTTCGAGCTGCTCCAGCCGTGGCACGGCCTGCCGGACGAAGATCGCACACTGCTCCGCGAGATCGCGCTGCTGCACGAGCGCGGCCTGAGCGTCGCGCCAGAACAGCATGACACGGCCGGCTACGAGAGCCTCGAGGCGCAACCGCCGGCGCAGCTCACCGCCGCCGAAGCGCAGCTGGCCGCACTGGCGACGCTCCTGCATTCCCAGCGCCTCAAATCCAAAACGCTGCAGCGGCTGCTGGATCACAGCAGCTTCAACACACTGCCGCCAGAACAGCAACACCGGGCGCTGGTTTTGGCGGCGTTACTGCGGTTGGCGGACGGGCTGGACTTCCGGCATAGCGGCAGCACGCAGATCGCCTCCCTGGAAGCAGGCCAACCGCCACACGGCGAAATCGTCATCACCGTTGCGGGCCCCGTCGCCGGCAGCGACGCCGAACGTGCCAACTTCAAGGCCGACCTGTGGGGGCGCCTCTTCAGCCAACCGGTGCGCTTCCAAACGCCGCCCCTGAACTCGACTGAGCTGCTCGCGCAGCTGCTCCATTTGCCGGCGGACGCCCTCGCGCCCGAATCGTTCAGCCTGCCCGCCGCGCCTGGCATCAACATCGAAGATCCGCTCGTCGAAGCCGCGCGCAAGACCTTCCTCTTCCACTTCCAGCGGATGCTGTTCCTGGAACCCCAGGCCCGTCTCGGCGAGGACAACGAGGCCCTGCACGAGATGCGGGTCGCCACGCGGCGGATGCGGGTCGCCGCGCAGGTCTTCGCTGCGTATCTCGACAACGAAACCCTGCGGCCCTACCTCAAAGGACTGCGCTGCGCCGGCGATAAGCTGGGAGCGGTCCGCGATCTGGACGTGTTCTGGGAGAAAACCGAGGCTTTTCTGCAGAGCCGGGATCCCGCCGATCGGCCTGATCTCACGCCGCTGTACGCCGTCTGGCGCCAGGCCCGCGAACAGGCCCGCGAGCAGCTCCTCGCCTACCTCGATAGCCGCGCCTACCGGCGCTTCCGCGAGCGCTTCGCAGCGCACCTGGAGTTTCCCTGGACGCCGCCGACGTCGCCGTTCAACGAGCGGGGCGAGGCGCTGCCGCAGCGCGTGCGGGAAGTCGCCCCCATCCTGATCATGGAGCGGGTCGCGGCGGTCCGTGCCTTCGACCCGTGGGTGCGCGGCGCCGACGTCCCCCTCACGCGCCTCCACCGGTTGCGCATCGCCAGCAAACGCCTGCGCTACACGCTGGAATACTTCACCGAGGTGCTCGGCCCGGCCGCCAAAACGCTCATCACCCAGGTGAAGCTGCTTCAGGATCACCTGGGCGAGCTGCAAGACGCCGTCGTCGCCAGCGCCCTGCTGCGCGATTTTCTGGTTTGGGGCACGTGGGGCCCGCCTCCAAGCGCGACCCTGCCCCTCGAGCCGGTCGTCGCGCCCGGCGTGGCCGCCTACCTCACCGCGCGGCAGGTAGAACTGCAACAGCGCCGCGAGGAATTCCTGCCGTTGTGGGAGAGCTTTACCGGCCCGGATTTCTCCCGGCTCGTGGCCGAGGTCATCGCCGCGCTGTAGGACTTTCAAGCGTGAAAAGGTTCGCACGTGTCCACGTGTCCACGTGCGAACGTACTCATGTGCGAAGGT
>JAGPHL010000111.1:0-2776 GCA_018055515.1 Anaerolineae bacterium | reverse complement strand
CGGCGCTCCCCTCAACGGCACCCCCAAAGCGCGCAACTCCGCTTACGTCGAGCCGCCTCCGCTAGCGGCGGATTTGCGGGCGACCAAAACCGGCCCGGCGACGGCGTCCGTCGGAGACACGGTGCGCTACAGCCTGAACCTCTACAATGACGGCCAGCTGCAGGCGTCGGCGTCGCGCCTCACCGACACCCTGCCCTCCGGCGTCCGCTTTGTCGCGGGAAGTCCTGCGCCGACCCGACAAAGCGGCCAGATCCTCGTCTGGGACCTGGGCGACCTGGCCCCCGGCGCGCATCAACAGCTCACGGTGACGGGCGTCATCACCGTCGGCGCGCCGGCGCTCCTGGTAAATCGCCTCAGCGCGCACACCCCCGTCACCGAGAGCGCGCGGCTCAACAACACCGCCGCGTGGACCACCACCTTGAGCGTCGAACCGCCCCCGCCGCCGTCCATTCTTATCAACGCCGTCCATTTTGACGGCCTCGCGTTACTTGACGCGGATGAGGCCGTGCAGTTGTACAACGCCGGCGATGCCGTCGCGCAACTCTCCGGTTGGGAGCTGTGCAAGATCACGAGCGGCAGCTATGCCTGCAAACCCCTGCCCGCTATGACCCTTCCCGCCCATGGCCAGGTGTGGCTCACCCGTGATCTCACAAAATTCCAGGTGGCATTTGGTTTCGCCGCGGACTACCTCCTCTCCCCCTGGCTCAGCAACGGCCTTGCCAACGATGGCGATGAAGTCATCCTGCGCGATGCGGAGCACCATGCCGTGGACACGCTGGTTTTCGGAAAGCAGGGCGATGTCGCCGCAGCCGGCTGGAGCGGCGAGGCGTTGCAGGTCTACCAGAACAACGTGGGACGCGCCGAGGGGCAGATCTTCTATCGCATTCCTGACGAGGTCACCGGCAGGCCCCTCACCGATACCGACACCCTCGCCGATTGGATGCAGTTCACCGGCGACGTGAACTACGGACGGCGGGTCGTCTATCCCGGCTGGGATTTCGTCAGCCCCTTCTTCTGGCCCGCGCAGGCAACCGAGAAAGCGACGCTGATGGTGGGCGTCACGCCCGACAATGGCTACGAGGTCATCTCCCGCACCCTGGCGCTGGCGCAGGAGCGCATCAACATCGAGGTGTACACCCTGCTGCACGGCACTCTCACCGATCTGCTGATCGCCAAAGCGCAGGCTGGCGTCAACGTCACCGTGTTGCTGGAAGGCGGACCGGTGGGCCTCGGCGAAGCCGATCCGCGCTGGCAGGGGGAACTCTACACGTGTCAACTGCTCGAAGCCGCCGGCGGCAGATGCTATTTTCTGATCCACGAAACGGCAGATCGCATCTTCAGCCGCTACAACTTCGTCCATGCCAAATTCATAGTCGTAGATGACACCTGGGCCGTGATCACCTCTCAGAACTTCGGAAACGCCAGTATCCCCTCCGACGACAAGAGCAACGGCACTTTTGGCTCGCGCGGCGTCGTCGTAGCGACCGATGCGCCCTCGGTCGTGGCCCGCGCGTCCGCCGTCTTCGCTGCGGACTGCGACCCCCTCCATCACCAGGACGTTTTGCGCTGGAACACCGGCAGCTACTCGAAATACGGAATGCCCACTGGCCCCGTAAACCTTTATGCGGCGGACGCCATCTCCTACACAGTAACTATACCGGAGCCATTGATCGTGACGGGCACTTTCGCCTTCGAGACCTTCACCGCCCCCGAAGCCGCCTTGCGGCAACGCGACGCGCTGTTGGGACTCGTCGCCCGCGCCGGCGCCGGGGACACGGTCTACGTGGAGCAACTCTACGAATATGCCACCTGGGGGAGCGAGCCGCTTGTCGGCCCCAACCTGCGCCTGGAAGCCTACGTGAACGCCGCGCGCCGGGGCGCCCGGGTGCGCATCCTGCTCAACAGCGGCGACTTTGGCCAGGAATACTACGACCTCGAGCAGAACCGCATGACCGTCGAGGCCATCAACCGCCTGGCACACAGCGAGGGCCTCGATCTCCGCGTGTTGATGGGGAACCCCACCGGCTACGGCGTCCACAACAAGATGGTGCTGGTCAACCTCCATGACGAGGGAGGCTACATTCACGTCGGCTCGATCAACGGCAGCGAGAGCTCCAACAAAGCCAATCGCGAAATGGCGCTCCAGGTGCAGAGCGACGCCGCCTACGCCTACCTGGAAGCGATGTTCCTCAACGACTGGTACCGCTCCGCTCCCCTCTTCCTGCCGCTAGTGGCCCACAATTACCTCCCGCCGCAGTATCTGCTCATCAGTGAGGTGTACTACGCCACCGGCGATACCAATCGCGAATGGGTGGAAATCTACAATCCCACCGGGCTGCCGGTTGACCTGAGCGCTTACAAACTCGGCGATGCCGTCGCCGTGACGGACTACGAAGCGATGTATCAGTTCCCGGCAGGGGCCGTCATCCAACCGCAGCAGGTGCTCGTCATCGCCGTGAGTGGCGCCGCGACCCCCAAGGCCGATTTCGAGCTCATCAACGACACCGACAAACCGGACATGGTGCGTGTGGCGGACTGGGGCACGGGCAACTGGACGCTGGCCAACCCCGGCGATCAGGTGCTCCTGATCGGCCCCGATAATCAGCCCGTAGATGTGGTGGTCTGGGGCACGGCGACCTATCCCGGCGTCCTCCCCCACCCCGGCGTGACAGCTTCGAGCTCCTCGCTGGAGCGCTATCCGGCAGCAGCGGACACCGACGATTGCGCCGTTGATTTCCGTGAACGGGCCGCCCCCTCGCCGGGCGTGCTGCCCTAG
>JAGPHL010000110.1 GCA_018055515.1 Anaerolineae bacterium | reverse complement strand
ATGACGGCTACACCGCCGAGGTGCCCCTGGCTGACGTGCAGAGCTGCGCGGACTGCATCGTCTCCTTCCGCGAGCAGGGCGGCTTCAGCACCGTGCTGCCGGGCTTCTCCAGCAAGGCCCAGGTCAAGGGCGTCGTCGAAATCCAGGTGAAGTAAGCGCGCTGGATGCGCAAACGCCAGCAGCCCGAAGGCATGCCTTCGGGCTGCTGGTTTTGGGAGCGGGTACACCAGATGAAGGGCAGGTGAAGGTTCTGGGAACATCGGCCTGGATGGCGCGGAAGCTGTCGGCGGCGACCTGCGGGCCAGACTCCGTTGGAACCAGAGCCATGAGGAACGGCTCCAAGGGCTTCAAATCGCTCAGAAATTCGGGGAGGACGCCCCGCAAGCCCGCGCAACGTGGCGCACGCTGCGGCATACGCCCGTCAGTGATGTGAAGCGCGGCTGCGCCGGGGCCCACAAAGTTGACTGACACTGCCTTGCATGTAGAATGGCTTTAACCCCGCCGGGGGAAGGCAGGAGCAGGCCAATCCAGTGAGGCGCCCGCTCTCGTCCCGTTAAATGTTAAAAAGCATGTTCTGGCAGGCAAGTCACTGCCGGGCGTAGATGATGGAGGACTTATGAGTAATTTACTTGGGCTGACACAGCCAGCTCCTTTAGCGTTGCCCACGTTGGCAGTCAATCTGGTGCTGAGCATCGTGCTCGCCCTGGCTCTGGGCTGGTTCTACGTGCGCTACGGCCGCTCCTTCTCCAACCGCGAACGCTTTGCCCAAACCCTCCCGCTGCTCTCGATGACGACCGTGCTCATCATCTCCGTAGTCAAATCATCACTGGCGCTCTCCCTCGGACTCGTCGGCGCCCTCTCAATCGTGCGTTTCCGCACCGCCATTAAGGAACCCGAAGAGTTAGCCTATCTCTTTATCGCCATCTCCATCGGCCTGGGTCTCGGCGCCGATCAACGACTCCCCACCCTCCTCGCTACCCTCATCATTCTGACCTTCCTTTTCCTCCGCTCCCTCTTCCTCTACCGCACGCCGCGCAGCAATCTCTATCTGAATGTGGTCGCGCCCCGCGAGGGTAACACCTTTGAGCTGATCAAGGAAGTGCTCCTCAGGCACGTAGATACGGCGGACTTGCGCCGGCTTGACAACAACGATTCCACGCTGCAGGCCACCTACTTCATCCGCTGCCCTGACGACGCAGCGCTCGTGGCGTTGATGGATGACCTCAGCGCCCGCGTGCCCGGTAGCAGCTGCACCTTTGTCGAACACGACCATATCCTGGGAGGCTAGCGTGCGGGTCATCGGACGGGCGCCCTCTTCGTCCTTGTGGCGCACCTTACTGTGGTTGCTGGGCCTCGGCGGACTCCTCGCGATAGGATGGCTCACCTCCAATGGGAAACAACCCTTCCCAGATATGGGGCGCCCCACGGCTTCTCCCCCGGCGCTCCCGACGTTACAAATTGACATGAAGTTCGCCCAGTACAATGTGCTTCTCGAACAACGCACGCGGGCGCTGGAGGAAAATGTGATCCTCACGAGCGCCAAAGATTTTCTGCCCGCGGTGGCGCGCGTCGGCGACGAGGTGGTCGCCGTACAGCTGCGGCTGATGGAAGGGCCCGCGGTGGGACTCACCCCCACGGGCAAATGGCCTCTCGAACTGCGCGTACAAGAGGGGGGAACCCTCCTCGGGATGCAACGCTTCTACCTCCAGGATCCCGAGCTTGTCGGCGGGCAGGCAGCCGTGGCCCTCGATCGCGTATTAGCGCGGGAAGGCGTGCTTACCGCGCGCTTACAGCAAGTGCGACTTATCTTCAACGGCGATGACCGTGGTATCTACGCGCTACAGGAGGGCTTTGCCGGCCCATTCCTCGAAGCGCAAGGACGCTCCGGCGGAGTGATCGTGGGTTTCGACGCCGATCCCTTCTGGCAGCAGGTGGCCCATTTCGGCGGCGACCTCACCGCGGCGCTCGCCGATCCCGTCCTCGACCTCGGGGGATTACATTACCTGGAGGCGGACGCCTTCGACGATCCGGCCATTGATCGCGATCCGTTGCTCCAAGCGCAGCGTGACACAGCGCTCGGTTTACTTCGCGCTCTACAGGCGGGGACGCGGCCCGCTAGCGAGATTCTCGACGTCGAGCGCTACGCACGCTTCCTGGCCTTAATTGATCTGTGGGGCCTCCCCGAGCGCGCCTCCCCGCTCAATCTCGGCTTCTATTTGGCGCCAGGCGGGGAGCGTTTGGAGCCGGTATTATCATTTGCCAGCTCCTTCCCCCCTTATCCTGACGAGCGCCTCTCGCTCGCCGTTACCTACGACGATCCACAGATCCAAATAGCGTACGCGCAAGAGGCAGCGCGGGTGAGCACGCCGGCATACCTCGAAGAATTGCGCGCCGTGTTCGGCGAGGAATTCGATGCTGCGCTGTGGGATCGGCTCGCTGAACGTCAGGAACTCATCCGCCGCTCCCTGAACCCGGTTCGCCCCGTCTTCGCCTATCTCGCGGACCCCACACCGAAGAGCTACGGCGTGTTACGTGTCGGCGTGGCCAATGTGACGCAGCTGCCGGCAGCGATTCTGGGCTTCGACATCGGCGGCCTGACCTTCGTGGAACTCGATCCGGCGTGGCAGTGCGACGCGCAGGACGAGCGGGTCGCTGAGGCGGACGGGGTCATGCTGCGCGCGCATGACGCCGGCAGCAGGGTGCGTTACGTCCACTTCGATATCCCCCTGGCTCTTGTTGCAGCTCAAGCCAAACTCGATCCTCACGGCGACTTCACCCTCTCGGTCGCTGTTCGTGTGGCGGGCAGCAGCGAGCGCGTCCTGGTGCCCGCTCGGCCGGGAACGCCGTTGCTATTGCAGGAGGATGAGTGATTCCAGATCAACCTCGACGTTATGAGTTGAAACTCGTCTGTGACGCCCGCTACCTGGATCAAGCACGGAGCTGGATGCGCCTGCATCCGGCGGGATTGCGAGTGGCCTATCCGCCGCGGCGGGTAAACAGCCTCTACTTCGACACTCCCGGACTCGGTGGGCTGGAGACAAACCTCCAGGGGGTGGGAGTACGCAACAAACTCAGGCTGCGTTGGTACGGCGACGCCTTGCCAGAAGTGCTTGCCGTGCTCGAATTGAAACACAAGGACAATCTGCTGGGGACGAAATTGCACTTTCCCTTGCCCCGCACTCTCGATCTCTCCCGCCCGTGGATAGAGATTTTGGCAACCTTACACGACATCCTTCCCATCCAAGGGCAAACATTACTGAAACAGATCAACGCGCCGGTGCTCCTGAACCACTATCAACGCGAGTACTACGTCACGCCCGATGACGCTGTACGTGTTACCCTCGATTACGATCAACGCGCCTACGATCAGCGCCTGACGCCGCGCCCCAATCTGGATGCGCCTTTGTTGTTGGAGGATGTAGTCATCATCGAGGTCAAGGCCGATGGCGCTCAGGAAGAGCAAGTGCGTGAAGTGATCCGCCACTTTCCTCTGCCCCGCAGCCGCAACTCCAAATATGTCAACGGCGTGCTCGCTGCATGGTAAAGCATCGTAAAGGAAAAAGTAATGGCAGCAGGCTTTAACATGCGGTTGACGTCACGCTCCAGGTTATGGCTGTGGGCGCTGCTGCCTGTCATCCTTACCTTGCTCTGGGGCCCGTATCTCTCGGACCAGGATTATTTTCTGATAGCCGCCGCGCGCAATCTCGCCGCCGGAAGGCAAGCCGCCTTCGGCCTTGACGGGACGGCCTTTTCCCCATGGCGGTTCCCCCTGCCGCTGCTGTTGCTGACCGGTATGGCCCGTCTGTCCCTGCCGCTCGAGTCCGCCCTCTGGCTGCTCGGCGCCGTCGGCTGGGGATTTGCGACCTGCACCGCTTACTACGCCGTCCGGGCCTTGGGGCGCGCCCCGGCAGCGCCGGCTGTCGCCGCCCTGCTGGCCCTCACTCCCCTTGGGGGAACCGCCTTCGGAAGTAGCGCCGGCTGGGTCGTGGCCCTCTTTTGGTGGGCGCTGGTGTTGCTCCTCGAAAAGCGCCAACACGCACAGCTGCTCGTGTTGGCGCTCTGGTTTGGCTGCTACTTTGATTGGCCCACCTGGCTGGGAGTCACCGCTTTCCTGATCGCTGCCTGGCGCCGGGAAAAACATCTGTCGTGGGAAGCGGCTTTTCTGTGGGGCCTGGCATCCGGCGGATTATTGGGAGGCTGGATACTCTTTGACCTGACGCCCTTACCCTTAACGTGGGGAGCCAGCGCGATCATCGAAACAGGACGGCGCTGGCTGGCGGAAGATTTCTACTGGCTCCTCATCCCCCTGGGAGGACTGGGAATAAAGTCCGGCCGGGCGCCGGTGATGCTCGCGTTGCTGGGCTGGGGCGGCGCTGCGCTGGTCAGCGGCGCTCCCCCACTCGTAGCGGGTCTCTATGCTGGGGGCGCGGTCGCCGCCGGGTTGGGATGCGCCTGGCTGGCAGAACGCGGGGCACGCGCGTGGCGCGTCCCCGGCAAATCCTACTCCATGGCCGGCGGAGCGTTTCTGCTCGCGCTGCCCTTCCTGCTGGCCCGCGGCAGCGCCCTTTACACGGCTTACCAGGCGCGGCCCGTCGCCTTAAATGCCCTTGAGGTCAGCGCCGGCGAATGGGTGCGCGCCCACAGTACTCCCGGCGATGTCGTGTGGGGCGAGGTCCGCGCAGGCGTGGCAGCGCAGCGCCCGGTGATTCCCTGGACGGGTGAGATGCCCAACAGCGAGACCCTCGCGCGCCTGCTGGCGACGTTAAACCTCGACCCGCCCGCTTTCTGTGTCTCTACGCGCTCCCTTGCCTGGGATCGCATGACAGGCATCGGCTGGTTCGAGGAACGTTATGAGCCGGTCCAGCGCTTCGGGTCATTGGCAGACGCCGGAGCGCCGGTGACGGTGTGGCGTTATCGTGAGAGCAGCTACGACCGGGGGGAGGTCATGCCGGTTGATTTGCCGCTCGGCGCAGGAGCGCGCGTGGTGGCCTACCGACGCTGGCCCCCCACTCTGAAAGCAGGCGAGCCCGTCTACCTGACCCTCTTCCTGCGCGCCGAAACGCCGATAGCGGAAGCCTCCCGGGCCATTGTGCGGATCTTCTCGCCGCTCACGGGTGAGAACTTCGCGCAGGTCGAGCACCTCATCCCGCAGGGGCTGCCTGTGGAGTGGTGGTTACCCGGAGAGATAATCGCTGAACGCTTCAGTCTGACCACCACAGCCACAACCCCCGTCGGCGCCTATCACCTTGATCTGAGCGTGCCGGATGCCGACGTCGAGGGGTTCAAGTTAGCCTACGTGGCCGTGCCGTGGGAGGGGACGATTCCCCCTGAAGCGACGCCGGTTGACGCCTCCTTCGAGAACGGCGTGCGACTCACAGCGGCGCAGTTGCCGGAGACATTGAAGCCAGGCGAGGAGGCCCGGGTGATATTTTACTGGGAAGCCGATGCGGCACCCATGGAAGATGTAACCGTTTTTGTGCATCTGCTGAATCAGGATGGGCAACAGGTGAGCGGGCATGATGGGATGCCCATGGAGGGTCGCTATCCTACAGGCGCCTGGCAGCCAGGGGACAAAATACCCGACGTCCATAGTTTCATCACGCCTGAGGGATTGCCGGCGGGCAGTTACCGGCTCGCCGTGGGTCTCTACCATCCCGCTACCGTTGAGCGTCTCGCAGTAACAACCGTTGAAGGCGAGACGCCGTCTGATCGCGCGGTCGTCCTGGGTAGTTTCACACTAAAGGAGTAAAGCAGAGAGGCACGGGCAGCTCAGGGCGCCGTCCCCTTCACGCCATCGCTCAGCACCCCGAAGGACGCGGCGGTGACCAGGGGATGTGTGGAGATAAAAGCAATCCCCACATCGTCGGTGTAAGACGCTGTCGGCCCAGGCGCCAGGACGGCAAGGTTGTCTTGCGCCCCCAAATCGAACCACGCATCGTGTCCCTCGATCAGATGCCCATTCCCTATGTAAAGCAGCAAGCTGCGGTCCCATGCGGCGAGATCGTCCTGGGGATAGCGGGCATCGTTGGCAGCGCTGCGGGTAGCGATAATGCGCAGGGTAGTCCCACAAGGCACCGCGGCGAGAGCCGGGATGTCCGCCAGGAATAACGAACCTTCGTCGGTGGCATCCTTACGGTCGTTATCGGTCAAGCGCCAACCGCGCAGGTCAATCCCTCCACACCGTTCGACGCGCACCTCGAACCAATCGCCCTCAATCCCCCCCGTATCGTCCACCTGATAAGCGGTAAACGTCACGTCGCCGGCCCAGGGAAGGTCTGGCGACAGGGGTTCGAAGCGTGGCGTAAAGGCGCATTCTCCTGCAAGGGGGGGCGTCAGCAGGGGCGCTTCGCCCTCAAGCCCCTCCCACCCCACGAAACGATAGCCGGGCGCGGGAACAGCCTGCAACTCAAGGGGTATCCCACGGAAATAAACCCCCGTCCAGGGAAGTTCCTCCAACACCCGTCCAGCGACTGCCACACTGCCTTCGCCAACGTCAGGGGGAGCAAAGGTGCACGCGACCGTTCCAGGCAGGTCAAAAGCAGTCACCAGGTGCGCCCGCAGCGCATCAGGGCGACGGCGGACATAATCGCGCATGTCTTCGACGCTCAGCGCCCAATTGACGCTGCTGCCCCAGCGCGCAATCTCGTAGTCAATATCCGGCGCCAACGCCGCGACGAGGCGCTCAAGCCGCGGCGCGACCGCCTCCGCTGCGAAGGTGGTGTTGAGCAGTTCCGCAGCGCGCTGCAAGAAACGTTGGCGGAAATCGGGATTCTCGAAGAGCTTGCGGATCAGCAGCGTGTCCTCGCCCGCCGTCGCTGCATGATCTTCCTCAAAGAGCTTCTGCACAAGATCAACGGTGACGATGTCGCCCTCGAATCCCAAATAAGCCGGCAGGTTCAACCCGAAGCTGTAATCATTATCCCAGACGATCCACTGCCACTGCCCTCCAGCACGTCGCGCACGGAATTGATTAACATTATGCTCAGGCCAATCAACATTGCCTGAGTAGAGCTGCAGCAAAGTATAGTCCATGAGATTGGCAAGGTCCACCTGCGCTGCGACATCGGCATAGGCCACGGGATCCCGTAAATCATGGGACTTCACATAGCTGAGCAGCTGTTCCCAGTGTTCACGGTCGCCGGCAACCGTGTTGCTGACCCACTGATTTGCCGGTGAATCCAGAATATCCGCTTCTTCAATGCCATAGTGATCCGCCAGGAACTGCTCATCAATGCGCTCCCGCAGCTGATAGATTCCCCAGGGCTGGCCGTTGATGAAGAGCAGCACCGGGCGGGTATAAGCAGCATTTGTCCCCATGGTCAAAGCGAGCTCTGTAACGAGTGCATTGCGCAAGAGGGTCCAATTGACCTCAGGCTGGGTCGAGTCATTACCGCCATTGTGAAGGACAAGTCGGTCGAAGGTAGTCACCTCGTTGCCGGGAAAGAGGGGATAGGCGAGCTGCGTCGCGCCATACTTACTGCGGAAGTAGAGACGCAAGGACTTCTTGTCGAAGCGCCGGGTCCATTCACCATGCAAGCGCACGCCGGCGGCAATCTGGAAGCCCTGACTACGATCTTCATCAACGAAGGTGAGGTCTACAGGGCGCTCCCATTCCACACCGCGCTCTTCGATGTGGGTATAGAGGCCACGCTCGGCATCCCACATGTCGGCCGGGTCAATGACCAGCGAGAGGAGCGGGAGCTCAGCCGTCACCCCGATGAAGTAGCTTGCGGTTGCCACCGGACCAGGAGTGGCGTCGGCGGGCTCCACACGAGCGCGGACGACGGTCACGGCGGGAGTATCCGAACTCAAACGGATAGGGGTGGTATACAGCACGCCGGTTTCCGCCGTAGGGGAAGCGCCATCCAGAGTATAGCGTATCTTCGCACCGGGCACCGCTGTGCTGAGGACGAGCTGGAAGCCGTCCTCATAGTAACCCCCAGGTCTGGAAAAGACCGGCACGTTGGAGGGAACAGCCGTTAAACTCTCCCCCCGATGATCCAGGGTATAGAAACCTGCCAGCGCCAAAAAGATGAGGGCAATTATTCCTATGGCGCTCGCGCGTTCAAACAGCTCCAAATTGTTTCGCATGATGGCCGACGCTACCTTCGCCATTCCGTAAATATCGGCGACCTAACGCCGATCGAGACATTTCCAGTACCTGGAGCAGCTCCGGTGCTCATTCTGGCGGAAAAATAAAGGCAACTCCAGACGTCATGATAAAGTTGCTGCTCTATGCGTCCTCGTCATCATCCAGGCCGATGGAAGCCAGCAAATCGCCGACGGTGCGACGCGAGAGCTCGCCTGCGGCGGGCGCGGGAAGGAGGCCCAGGTGTTGGTAGAGAGACAGCGATAGGCGGGGTTCGTCAGCAAGCAAACGCAACAGGAAAGCGTTTTTGTCCTCTTCTGTCATCCCCTGGATGGCCTGGCGCAGCCGCGCCTGACTGAGGCGCGCCGGCTTCAGGGCCGGGCTGCGCTTGATAGCGTCTTCGAGCAAGTCCTCGTCCACATCAAATAGCTCCACAAAGGCCTGTAACGGCGGCGTGAGCGTAGCGAGGCCCGGCGGGATGGGCGGTTCCAGCGCCTCCCGATTGACGTGGTATTCCAGAGTGATGCCCTTGAGCCATGCCAGGTACAGCGTCCGGTAGTCGCGCCGCAATATCTCTTCCCGCAGGCCGATCAATCGGTCAAGCCAGCCCTCGCCGTCCACCCAATCAAAGCCTTCTTCCTCGTCCAGACGGATGCCCAAGACGACGTACTCGCCAAGCTGTTCCACGGTGATGGCCTCAGAAGGGTCATCCTCATCCGTCGCCACGCGGTAACGCTCCATCTCCGCCACATCCACCAGCGCCGCAGGGAAGCGAAACAGCAAATGGCGACTGCCCCAATTTGCCAGGTAGAACATCGCGTCGTAGTATTGCGCGAGCACCTTTTCAGGATCGCCCCGGAAGTCGCTGTAGTTATAGACAAAAACCGCACGCCGGGGATGCGGCCGCACGCGGCTGGAAAGGCTGGCCACCGCCTCCTGCTCTTCCCGCGTCAGCGGGCGATCAAGCGCCTGAAATTCGTAATATTGATATTCGCTCATGGCTCCCCCCTATGTCCGAAACGCTGACGCCAACCCAGCTCCATCCAGGATAGCGTCCTTCACCACTATCACCGCGCTACTTCAGATTCACGCCTCCCTTGCATCAG
>JAGPHL010000109.1 GCA_018055515.1 Anaerolineae bacterium | reverse complement strand
TGTGAGTCGTGATCGAGGGCTGCGACGACTCTCTTCTCACAACTCACTGATCTCTATTTTCAGAGGAGGAACGTGGTGGATCTCGAACAAGAGATGGTCATGACGGCGCCTACTGTCGAAGAGGCGATCATTTTGGGCCTTGCGCGATTGGGATTGACGCGGGAGGAGGCCGACATCGAAGTGTTGGATGAAGGCAGCAAGGGCTTCCTGGGCCTGGGCGTCCGTGAGGCCCGGGTGCATGTCAAACGGCGGACGGAGACGGCCCGGCAGGACGCCCCCGTCGCCGAACCGGGGGTCCCTGAACCTGCCCCTGAACCGGAAGCAGCGCCGCCGCCTGAACCGACAGCCAGCGTCTCCCATCTGACCGGGGGATCGTCCCTGGCTCCGGCGGGCGCGCCGGTGGAAAAGCCGCCCTTGAAGTCCGTTGAGGGCAAAGCTGTCGAGAAACCCCGGCATGAAGGGCCGCAGCTTGAGAAGCCGGCATCAACCCGGCCCGCGCCTGAGACCGTCGCGCCGGCCGTGAAAGCGCCGCGTGCCGTGGCAGAGCCTGCGGATCGTGAGGCGATTCGGGAAACCGTGCTGGACATCGCCACGCATTTCTTCGAGGCGTTGGAGTTGCAGGTGTCTGTGGACTGGCGGGATGAGGAAGTCCTCTGGGTCTCGGTGCGGGGCAAGGACGCGGACGTGCTGGTCGGTCCGCAAGCGCAGACCCTGGACACCACTCAGTATCTCCTGCGCACGGTGGCGCATCACCAGGCGCCGGGCACCTATGATCTGGTCCTCGATGCCGACGGCTATCGCGAGCGACGGTTGCGCAGCCTGGCGACGCTGGCGCGCAACACGGCCGACAAGGCGGTGAAAATGGGCCGGCCGATTCAATTGCGCCCTATGCCCGCGAGCGATCGCCGGGTGATCCACATTACTTTGCAGGACGACGCGCGGGTCAAGACCCAGAGCACCGGCAGCGGGAACGCGCGCGCGGTGACGGTGATCCCCGTCACTCACGAAGCGCAAGAATGAGGCGTGCCTTGCCGTCGTGTGAGTATCTCGTGATCGGGCATGTGACGCATGACCTGCGGCCCGACGGGACAGGACACACGATGGGCGGCACGGCGACATATGCGGGCCTGGTGGCTGCCGCCTTGGGACGGCGAGTGGGCATCCTGACGAGCGCCGGCGATGATTTCGACCCGGCGCCTTTTGCCGCCACCCCTTTTGGCAAGCGCGTGACGGTGTGCTGTCATCGCGGTCCGCACACCACGACGTTTGAGAATCGCTACACGCCCGAGGGCCGACTGCAGCTGCTACATCGGACGGCGATGCCCTTGACGCCGGACTTGATCCCCCCTGAATGGCGCTCGGCGCCGTTGGTGCACATCGGTCCCGTCGCCGGGGAGTGTGCGCCCGAATGGGTGAGTTTTTTCGCGGGGCGCGCTTTTGTCGGGCTGACTCCCCAGGGGTGGATGCGGCAGCGGGATGCGGCAGATCGGGTGGTCCCCCGGCTCTGGCTCGAAGCGGAGGCGCTGTTGCCTCTGGCTTCGGCGGTGGTCCTGAGCCTGGAGGACCTGCGTGGGGATCGCGCTCTCGCTGAGCGGTGGGCGCGCCTCACCCGCTATCTGGTCGTGACCGATGGCTACATGGGGGGCACGCTTTACTGCGACGGCCGTCCTTATCTTTTTCCGGCGTTGCGCGTGCCTGAACTCGACCCGACGGGCGCCGGCGACATCTTCGCGGCCACGTTTTTCTGCGCTTTGGCGGACGGGACCGATCCTCGCCTGGCGGCCCACCTGGCGGCGTGCATTGCCTCGCGCTCGGTCGGGCGTGTGGGATGGGACAGCATTCCTACCGCCGAAGACCTGGAAATCTGCAACTGGGACTGGCGCTGACGAGGGCTTATGCGAACGTATGCATTTGCAAATCAGAAAGGTGGGGTGGGCAAAACCACCACCGTCGTCAACCTGGCGGCGGCGATGGCGGATTGGGGATTTCGCGTCCTTGTTGTAGACGTTGACCCGCAAAGCAATGCCACCACCAGTCTGGGCCTGGATCCACGCACCGTAGAGGTCTCCTCCTATGAGGCGTTGCTGGGGAGTGTGACGGCTCAGGAGATCATCCGCCAGACGTGGTGGAGGGGCCTGGATCTGCTGCCGAGCGCGCCGGCTCTGGCGGGGGCCTCGGTGGAGTTGAACAGCCTCCCCGACGCCAAAGCTCGGGCGGAGCGCTTGCAGTTGGGCCTCAAAGGTGTTGACGGCTACGATTACATTCTGATTGACCTGCCGCCCTCGCTGGGCATTCTCACCGTCAACGGCTTGTGCGCGGCCGATGGCGTCATTGTGCCCGTGCAATGTGAATACCTGGCCCTGGAAGGACTCTCGCAGCTGATGCACACCATTGAGCTGGTGCGACGCAGTCTCAATCCGCGCCTGGCGCTGCGGGGCGTGGTGATGACCATGTTTGACAAGCGGACGACGCTGGGGCGAGAAGTCGTCGCCGAGGTGCAGAAGCACTTCCCCGACCTGGTGTTTCACATTCTCATCCCGCGCAGCATTCGGCTCAGCGAAGCGCCGAGCTATGGCGAGCCGGGCATCCATTACGCCCCGCGCTCCAAAGGCTCGGTGGCCTATCGCGTCCTGGCATGGGAGCTCTTGCGCGGCGACGGCTATGAGCTCGATTGGTCCCCTCCAGAGGCAGTAGAGGAGTAATGTCCTGAGGAATTGTCAACGCGGCTGGGTCGTATTCCAGCCGCGTTTTGTGATGTGCAGCTAAAATTTAGGGCTGCGCAGGCTCTGTGCTTTCTGGCGCGGGGGCTGGCGGCTCTGGGATTCCCCGATAGCGCGATTCGATCTGCCGGATGGCTTGCATGGCCGCCTGTTGCACGGCCGGGTCCTGCTCTTCGCTCAGCGCTTGCAGCGCGGGCAAGTGCTCTGGGCGTCCGATTTGACTGAGCGTGCGCGCTGCCAGGATGCGGGAGGTCGCGTCCCCTACCTGGACGGCATGGAGCAGGAGTTGCAGCGCCGCCTCGCCAACGCCGAGGCCCAATCCATGTTTGGCGGCCCAGGCCATCAGCCATTGGAGGTATTCCGGCTGGGGTGGGGCAAGCGCGACATGGGTCGAGGGCTGTTGGGCGCTCAGGGAGGCTTCTGCGGCGGAGCGCACCAGCCATTGGGAGTCATCGCGGGCCAGCTGCTGTAACCGTTCCTGCGCCCAGGGCTCTCGAATGAAGCCCAGGCCATAGGCTGCGGCGCGGCGCACCAGCAAATCGTCAGCGGTCGTGGCCTCGTTCAGCAAGCCCCAACTTTCAGGCTGCCGGGCCAGAATTTCGGCGATCACCAACATCAGCTCGTCACTGGCCTGGGGCAGGAGCTGGGCCAGAAAGCGGTAGGCCTCCGGTATGCCCAAATCGCCGATGGCGCGCAGGGCGGCTTCCTGCACCTCTCGATGGGGGTCTCTGAACGCGGCGGACAGCAGCTTCAAGTCTTTCACGCCGCCGGTCCAGCCGATGCCGCGCAACGCCGCGAGGCGGACGGGCAACGCCGGTTGACGCAGCGCCAGCTGGTAGAAGGGATAGGCTTCCTCGCCGGCGACCAACGCCAGCGCTTCGGCGAGTCGCAGCCGCAATTCCGCATCAAGGGCCGGCTTCATGATAACTTGCACCAGCGCCTTGATCACGTAGCTGCGCCACGGGACGTCCTCTGGCGAGCGCGCCGTCCAACGCGCCGCCAGCAACAGGGCTTCCTGAGCCCGGCGCGCGTCGGGTTGGTCCACCAGGGTCAGCCCCTCGCGCAACAGGGCTTTAATCAAGGGCTCGGCGTCGCTGAGGCCGGCGTAGCACTCGAGGAGAAACCGCCATTCCGGGTCGTAGAGGTGCTCCAGGAGTAAAATGGGCTCCTGATTGGTCTCCGCTGTTTCGGCGGCCAGAGCTCTGGCGGTGAGGAAATCTTCCCATAGAGGATGGATAAAGTGCACGCTTTTGCCTGAGTGATCGAGGAGCGGGGTGCTTTGAATGGCCTTGCGGACGATTGCCGGCAGTTTGTCTTGCTTATCGGTGAGGGGCGTCAAGCGCTCGAGCAGTTCCTGAAGGAGGGCCGGCGTGACGGGGCGTTTTTCGAGCCGCAGAATGCGCGCCAGCTGCGCCAGGAGGGTGATCGCCAGCTCCTGGGCCACCGGAATATTTTCGGGAGCATCTTCCAGCCCGGAGATGGGCAGATAGAGAGTGCGCAGCAGCGCTTCCAGGACTTCGACCGGGCGATAGGGCATTTGCTGATAGCGCAAGTAGAGGTTGATGCGCAGGGTCTGTTCGGCAAGGGTGTCGCCGGCGGCGATGGCCCAGCGCATGATCGCCAGGTCCTCTTCGGGAAATTCGGCTTCGGGGAGGCCCAGGGCGTGGCTCCAGCCGGTGTGCAACCGCACCGGCGTGTCCCGGTCGAGCGCTGGTTGAATCTGCAACGGCGTGAACCCCGCCTCGACGAGCGGCCCATAGCCTTCGGGGCCGGCAGCGAGGATCCAGAGGCTTTGCGGCAGGGCCGCGGCGGCCTGATTCAGCCACTCAGCCAGCGCTCGCCGCTGTTCGAGGGGCGTCGCATCCCAGTTATCCACGAGGATGAGGGAGGGTTGCGTGCGCAGCTGTGCGACCAGCCATTTGGGAAGGGCCTGCGGCATGAAGCGGGTCGCCATATCGGCGAGGGCCTGCACCGGCGCGGTTTTGGCGTCTGGAAGTTCACTGACCAACGCCAGATCAATCCACAAGGGGAAACGCTGGTAAGGCCGTTGTTGCTGGAGATCGTGTTCTGCGATGCGCCACACGAGCGTGGCCAGAGCTGTGGTGCGCCCGGTTCCTGGCTCGCCGTAGAGGCACAGGCGTGCATGTCCGTGAAGCAACGCTTCGTGGCTGAGCAGCAGGGTCTGTGAGGTGTCATCTGCCTCGGCGAGGGTGGCGGGTAAAGCGGCCGGCGCCAGGAATTGAGGGGGGACGAAGACCTGCAGGGGGTCTTCGGGGGCAAACAACAGCAGCCGTCGCAACTGTTCCTGAAGCGCCGCCAGATATTTCTCGCCGGTGCTGCGTTGATTGCGGGCCCACCAGCGCTTGAAGGGAGCGCGCAGCTGCTCCAGCCTTTGTCCTATGACGGCGCGGCGGCGGTAGAGCATCCAGGCGATGGCCCAGGCGACCAGCGCTCCCAGCAAAGCGGAGCGGAGGTCGAAGCGCCAGCTAGCGGTGCGCCACAGGGTCATGGCCCACATGCCGGGCTATTCTTCCTGATCGGGAATGCCTTCTTCAGCCGGCTCTACCAGCAACCGGTATCCCTGTCCCCGTTCGCTGACGATGTAGCGCGGTTGGCGGGGATCGTCCTCGATTTTTTGGCGCAGATACCAGATGTAAAGCTTGAGGTAATCGCGCCGGTTGGCATATTCTGGACCCCACACCCGCCGCAACAACGTGTCATGGCTCACAGTGCGCCCGGGATCCTGAATCAACGCCGAGAGGAGGGCAAATTCCGTGGGCGTGAGCGTCACGACGCGATTGTTGACTTTGACTTCGTGGGTGTCCTGATTGACCCAGAGCGTGCCAGCCTGGAAAATGCTCTGGGCGCCCTTAGCGCGCCGGGCGCGCGAGAGCGCTGCCTTGACGCGCGTCACCAGCTCTTTGTAGCCAAAGGGTTTGACGATGTAGTCGTCGGCGCCGAGGCCCAGCCCGTAGGTGATGTTGTGTTCATCGCCCAAGGCGGTGAGGAAGAGGACAGGCGCATCGGTGATGTTTTGCAGGGCTTCGTGGACGTGCCAGCCGTCCATGCCGGGCATGAGAATGTCCAGCAAGATGAGATCGAGGTCCGTTTCACGGGCCAGTTGCAGTCCGGTCTCGCCATCGTTGGCCGCCACGATATTGTAGCCGGCGCGTTCCAGCAGCAGCTGCACCAGCTGCGCCAGGGCTTCATCGTCTTCGATCAGCAGGATTGTTTCTTTCATTTTCACACTCCTTGTGGACTGCCTGGTTGCGGTGAGCGGATTCTCGCCTGGGATTTACACAACAGGGCAGTGAAAACAAACCTAATTGTAGAAAACGCCAGGCTAATGAGCCGCAGGCCCATGATCTCTTCAATTTTAACCTATCTCTATAATATGTTAGAATCCAACTTTGTCAAACTTATTCTCTGGCGGACATTTTACGGGGAGCCGTTTCTGCCCGCGGAGTGAAATCTGTGGGTCTTGCCACGGAGTTCTAAGGGACGGCTGCGGGCGGCGCTACCGCGGCGTGTAGCAGCTGCGCGCCGATGTCCGCCGCGATCTCGGGATCGGCGGCATTTTCCAGCAGCACGACGACGGCAAAGCGCGGCAGTTTCGCTGAGTTGATCCCCAGGAACCAGCTGAGCATACGTCCCGGCCCCGCCTGCGCGGTACTGAGGTGTCCGACCACGTCTCCTGGCCAAGAAGGCCAGGCCGTCCGCAAGCGGATCGCCAGGGTGGCGTCGAGGAGACGGGTCGCGGCGGCCGGCGGTTCTGGACAGCCGGGCTGTGATTTTTCCAACAGGTGCAGCGGCGGTCGGACGCCGTCATTGGCGAGCGCCGCGACGACGCCGGCCATTTGCAGCGGCGTGACGAGCAGTTTGCCCTGTCCCAGGGCTTCCATGATGGGCGTGACGTTGTCCGCGTCCCATTCGGCGACGAGGACCGGCAGCTCCAACGCCGGCGCGGTGGTGAGTCCCCAGCGTGCAAACACTTCCGCCAGCGATTCCGCGCCGAGCATTTGTCCGGCAGCGGCAAACGGCGCGGGACAGGCGCTCGCCAGCGCCGCTTCCCAGGTGTCGTCGCGGGGCGCCGTGCGACAGGTGAGGGTGTAGCCGTTCCACATTACGGGCGCGGCGAACGTCTGGGTGAAGGTGACCGTGGATAAGCCCCGTTCGAGGGCGGCTGCGGTGATGAGGGTCTGCAGCGCGCCTCCCGGTTGAACCGGCGCCTGCGTGACGCGGTTCAGCAGCGGCGAGGTGGAGTCCTCTCGCAGGTTTTTCCAGTTCTCGACCACGGTCGCGGGGTCATAGGTGGGTGCTGAAGCCAGCACCAGGATCTCGCCGGTGTGGCTGTCCATCAGCACAATGGCACCCTGTTGTTGCGCCAGCAGCGCCTGCGCTTGCTGTTGCAGGCGAGCGTCGAGGGTCAGCCGAATGTCGGCGCCTTGCGGCGCTTGTTGGAGGAGCTGTTCCCTGGCAGCAACCCAAGCCGTGCGCCCCACATCACCGCGGAGGGCGGCGTCACACGCCGCTTCCATGCCATCGGCGCCATATTCGAGGGTCGCGTATCCCACAACCGGCGCCGCTGCGGGGACGGGGTAGAGCCGTTCGACGTAGCCGCGCTGATCTACGGTGATGTCAGCCAGCGCCACCCCCCGCCGATCGAGAATGCGCCCGCGCTGGATGCGCATCTCGGCCAGAATACGATGGGAATTGGTGGGATATGCCCGCAGGGCGTCAGCGCGCGCCACGGCCCAGTAGCCGGTCTCGAGGGCGCAGACGCTCAGCAGCAGGAGCAGGCCCTTTCCCAATCCCAGGAGGGTGTGCGCGAGCGGCGGGACGTTCGGGGCGTTCTTCAGTGGCAGGCTGGCCGCGACGGGGTGCGGCGTGGAGATATTCAACAGCAGCCCCAACGCTCCCAGCAGCATGACGAGCGAGGAGCCGCCATAGCTCAAGAAGGGCAATGTCACGCCGGTGAGTGGGATGAGTTTGAGGTTGCCGGCGATGATCACGCTGCTCTGGATGCCGATCCAGGCGGCGATGCCGCCCGCCAGCAGCGCTTCGAAGGGCGCTTCACTGCGCCGCGCCAGCTTCAAGGCCCGTTGGATCAGCCAGGCGAGCAGCCCCAGGACTGCGACGGCCCCGGTCACGCCGAATTCGTTGACCAGTGCGGCGTAAACGAAATCACTGTGGACGACGGGGATGAGATCGGGGCGTCCCAGGCCCAACCCCTGTCCGAAGAGGCCGCCGGCGGCGATGGCGAAGAGCGATTGCAGGATTTGGAAGGCGCGGTCGGCCTGCTCCGGCGCCCAGGGATTGAGCCAGATGCTGACGCGCAAGGCCACCCGCGTCGAGAGCAGCGCGCCGGCGGCCACCACCGGCACGAACATGAGGCCGCCTATCAGCACGTGCTCCAGGCGTCCCCAGGCGAGATATAGCATCGCCAGCGCGGTCAGATAGAAGAGCAGCGCCGCGCCGAGATCCTCCTGCCAGGCCAACAACACCAGAGCCAGGCCAATCATCAGCAGCATGGGACCGAGGACCGCAGGCCACAGCGCGCCGCGGCGTGGGATTTCACGCCGGTCGGCCAGATAAGCGGCGAGGTAGATGATGAGCAGCAGTTTGAGCAGCTCCGACGGCTGGAAATAGAGGCCGAAGGCTCCCAGCCAGAGGCGCTCGCCGGCGCCGGAAGGATTGACGCCGAAGAGCAAAGTCGTCGCCAGGAGGAGCAGGCCGCCGGCCAACAGCGTGTAGCGATAGCGCCGCAAGAGTCGCATGAGGGAGGGGATGCCGCTGAGCGCGCACATGAGCGCCGCGCCGAGTATCAGCCACACGATCTGCCGTCCGAGGAAGTTGGGCGCGAGCCGGGCCTGCAACAGCAAGCCCCATCCCGTCAGCAGTGCAGCGGGCGGCAACATCCACAGATCCGCCTGCGGGTGGCAGCGCACGAGGTAGAACAGCGCGCCGCCCCAGGCGATGCTCCAGCCCAGGACTACCGCGAGCAGCCGTTGAGGGCTGACGGCGGGGGCGAGGGCGCCGCTGGCGCTTGCCAGGTGCAGGGTGATTGCCCCCGTCATCATGAAGATGGCGGCGATTCCCAGTAACAGCAGCACGGGGCGCAACGTCGCAGGTGAGGGGGACGTCGCTATGGGTTCAGGTGTGTTCAAAAAGGCTCCCTCGAAAATAGAGATCAGCGGTCAGCCGTCAGCGAATCAGCGAAAAGGCGAAAAAGCGAGAAAGCGAGAAAAATCACTTGCGTGACAAAGGTATCGTCACTGACTGAAAAACGTAAAATTTCCTGGCGACCCTTGAAGATTGAGTATCAACTTTTACCCCCTATCCCCTGGCCCCTTCCCCCCGCGCGGCGCGGGGGGAAGGGGGACTTTTTTTGTGGGTTTTTGCAGGCGGGCGTAGCCCGCCTGCAAAAACCCTATTTTTTCTCCCCCTCCCCAACGGCGTCTGCGCCGTTGGGGAGGGGGACAGGGGGTGGGGCAAAAGCTACAGATTGCAAAGGTTCATCCATCGCTGTCTGGCACCCTGGCGCCAGGCTGAGCAGTTACCGCACATTT
>JAGPHL010000108.1 GCA_018055515.1 Anaerolineae bacterium | reverse complement strand
GGTAATACCAGGGGATGCCGGTGATCGCCTGCAGCAGCTCGCCCCGTTCGGCGCTCAGCGCGTGGACCAGCTCGAATTGCGCGCGGACCAGGCCCCGGCGACGGTAATCCGGATGGGTGGCCACCAGCTCCGGGCGTCCCACTCCAAAGGGGATAGGTCCATAGCGCCACGTCTGCGAGATCAGGCACATGCTGGAGACAATCGCCCCGGTCTGCAAAACCTCCACCACGATGAAATCCGCCGGCCGGAAGGTCGGATGGGGACGCGTGAGCAGGTCGCGGATCCAGAACCGCACCTCCTCGTCGGGGGTGTCCCAACCGGCGTCGCTGTGCGCGCGCGCCTGCAGCTCAGCAATGGTCTCGACATCATCCGACGCAGCACGCCGCAAGCGCAGCCCGTCCGCCAGGAGACGCAGCTCCTCTGATTGCAATGTGGGCATGGACCTACCCCCCATAGAAAAACTTGATGTGGTATACAAGAAAATATTCTTACTGACCCACGTCCCCAGCGGCGATGGAGCACAAAAGCGCCCGTAACGCCTCCGGTTGGGTGGCTTCCAGCAGGGCAGGATACAGCGCTTTGGGAACGGGGGCGCCGCGCAGATACCGGACGAGGTGTTTGCGAAAGTGAATGACGCCATAGCGAGGGCCGTAGTGCGCCGCCATCCGCTCCAGGTGCTCCAGCATCACCGTCCGACGTTCCTCCCAGGGCACGTCCTTCCGATCGCGGTACTGGAAGATCCACGGATGCCCCTGCGCCGCGCGACCGATCATCACAGCGTCGCAGCCGGTGTGTGCCTTCATGCGCGCGATATCGGCGACGACGTTGACGTCCCCATTTCCCACCACCGGAATGCGGACCGCTTGCTTCACGGCCGCAATGGCGTCCCAATCCGCCGGTTCGTTGTAACGCTGATGGCGCGTGCGGCCATGAACGGCGATCAACGCCGCCCCGTTGTCTTCCAAAGCCCGCGCCACCTCCAGGTAGTTCAACGTCTCCCGTTCTGGACCCAGGCGGATTTTGGCCGTCACCGGCACGCGGACCGCCCGCGTGAGCCGGGCCATGATCCGCCCCACGTTGACCGGGTCGGAAAGCAACCCCGCCCCCGCGCCCGTCTTGGTCACCTTGGGGACCGAACAACCGAGGTTGAGATCAATGAAATCGGGGGCGAATGGCTCCACGAGGCGAGCGGCGGCCTCGAGCACCGCCGCGTCGCGCCCGAAAAGTTGCATCGCCAGGGGACGTTCGTCCTCCCCGAAAGCGAGCATCTGACGGGTCCGCTCGCTGGCGTGCAGCAAGCCGTCGGCGGAGAGCAGCTCTGTGACCACCCACGCCGCACCCAGCCGGCGACAGATGCTGCGATAGGGCCGATCGGTGTAGCCCGCCATCGGGGCCAGCACCAGTTCGCCATAGATCGGGACATCCCGCACCCAAAAGGCAGGTACGGGAGCCGGGGTGGCTGCCGGCCGGGCAGGAGCTTCCGACAATGTCATGACCTTTCCTCACGTGGCAACGCGTCGCGCGCGCGCCCGCCGCCTATTATAGCGCAAGTTGCGCGAACGACACAGTACGTAATGCGTGATGCGTAAGATGTCCTCAACAAATAGAGAGCAGTGAGCCATGAGTCGAGAGCTGCCGCAGTCGCGGCTCACAACTCACCCCTCACATTTTGAGGCGGGATTGGCAATGCCGCTGCCCGGTTCGGCCTACTCACCGTGCTGACACTCGCCGCGATAGAAGGCCCACTCCTCGCACTCGCTGTGATCCTCGAAGACGCAGATGCCCGTCTGACCGCCGTCCTCCGCCGTGCGGATGTCCACCTTGCCGCCATGCTCCTCGCAATAGACCGAGGCGGGATTGGCAATGCCGCTGCCCGGTTCGGCCTGCTCGCCGGGCTGACACTCGCCGTGATAGAAGGCCCACTCCTCGCACTCGCTGTGATCCTCGAAGACGCAGATGCCCGTCTGGCTGCCGTCCTCTGCCGTGCGGATGTCTACTTTCCCGCCATGCTCCTCGCAATAGACCGAGGCAGGATTGGGCATCCCCGGATTGGCAGATTCGTTCTGCTTCGAGCCACACGCGCTGATCGCCAAAGCCATGAGCAACACCATCCCTACAACCGCAACTCGCTGTTTCATCCCTGACCTCCTGAATTTCGTGAAGACCATTTCCCTCAGCCACAAAAACTGCGTGAGCGCTTCGGGCGCTCATGACATTATAACTTCAAACGGCGCGACAAAGTTCCCCACGCCGTCGGGACGAGTTTATGCCATCGGGACAAGTTAAATGAAAGATTGCCCTATTGACAAGCACTACAGAAGTGCGTATAATGAAGGCGTATTAATTTATCCTCTTGCGAAATTAATTAGGGTGGAAGCAAGAGGACAGGCTCATGACAGGATTTTTACCGCAGGCTACAAAATCGGCCACATTCCTCTGAACGGGGGCAAGGAAAAACTCTTGGTCAAACAGCGCGAACTCACCGGTACCAACGGCAGTGACATCAAATCCCACAATCTCCGCGCCGTATTGCTGGCGCTCCTGCAGCAAAAAACCATCTCGCGCGTGCGACTGGCCCGTCTCACGGGTCTTTCGAATACCACCATCACCCATCTCGTCAACGAGCTGCTGGCTGAGGGTATCGTAGAGGAAATCGGCGCGGAAGAATCGTCCACTGCTCCGACCGTAGGACGTCCGCCCATGGCCTTGCGGCTGATTCCAACAGCGCGCTACGCCGTCGGCATTCATTTCGGTGTCGGCAGTGTGCGCGTTGCAGTCACCGACCTGCTGGCGCAGCCGCTGCTCACGTTGAGCCTGGAACATCCCCTCGAACGCCCCGCCGGGGAAGTGCTCGAGGACACTCTCGCCTTAGTGCGCTCCGCCATTGCCGAAAGCAGCATCCCTCCGGCCGCGCTGGTAGGGGTGGGTGTGGGGGCGTCAGGTCTGGTGGACCTGGAACGCGGCGTCAATCTGCTCGCCCCCAACCTGGGGTGGCGGGACGTGCCGTTGCGCGATTGGTTCGCCGACGCGCTGGGAGTGCCCGTGTGGGTGGACAACAACGTCCGCGCGATGGCGCTGGCCGAGTCTATGTTCGGGCAAGAAGATCATCGGACAGAGGCCCTGGCGTTTGTCTATGCCCGCATCGGCGTTGGCGCTGGGCTTGTGGTGAATGGAAAGCTCTATCATGGCAGCGTCGCCGGCGCGGGAGAGATCGGGCACACGACGCTGTTGGGAGTGGGCGGCGAGCCGTGCCGCTGTGGCAACGTCGGTTGCCTGGAGACGCTGTTCTCCGAACCGGTCATCGTGCGCTGCGCCCAGGCCCTGGCGGAGCAGGCACCCGATGACCTGCTGGCGACGACATTGCGCGAAGGGCAGGGCCCCCTGATTGAGCGCGTTTTCGCTGCGGCGGAGCAGGGCGACAGCGCGACCCGCGCGATGCTCGCAGAACGCGCCCATTACATGGGCATTGCCCTTGCCAACCTCGTCAACGTTCTCAATCCGGATCTGATTGTTTTGGGCGGCCTGTTCGTTCAGGGACGGCACTGGCTCGTGCCCGCCGCCGAGGCCACCCTGCGCGCGCGGGCGTTCGCCGGCCTCGGTGAGCGCGTGCGGCTGGAAATCACGCAGTTCGGGTCTCATGTCGGCGTCATCGGCGCGGCGGCGCTGGCCCTCAATTCGTTCTTCTATCAAGCGACGTGAATTCATGGTCGGAGCCAGCCATTTCACGCGCGACGGGTATCGGCAGGAGCAGCCTATGCATTCTTCAACCCTGACGGTGGGCTTTGCAGCATTGGCGCGGACGACGTTCGATGTGCCGTTGGCGCAGGCCATGACGGCGCGGGTGCGGTCAACCCTGACCGAGGCAGGGTTCAGGCTGGTTGGACCGGAAGCCCTGGTGACCAGCCTGGAGGAGGCCCAGGTCGCGGCCCAACAGTTGGCCCAAGACCTGCCGGACCTGCTGTTGATTTTCCAGGCGACCTTCGCCGACAGCACGATGCTCACGGCGCTTGCCGAAGCCGTCGCGGCCCCGCTGTTGCTGTGGGCCGTGCCGGAGCCGTCCAGCGGCGAGCGTCTGCGGCTCAACTCGTTATGCGGGATCAACCTGGGCGCTTTCGCCCTCAAACGACGGGGGCTGACGTATGCGTATGTCTACGCGCCGCCGGAAGATCTCGCCGCCGTGGAGAAGGCGCGCGTCCTGGCGCAAAGCGGACGGCTGCGACGCCTGCTGCGTCAGGCTCGCATCGGACGGGTGGGCGACAACCCTGAAGGCTTCGAACCCTGCGCGTTGGACGAGCCGACGCTGACGGCGCGCCTCGGCGTGCAGATCGTGCCGCTGACGTTGGAGGAAGTCTTTGCCGGCGCGCGCGCGACTCCCGCAGGCGCCGTGACCGAGGCGCTGACGACGCTGCAGGCCCGGCTCGAGGGCCTCGACGCGCTGGATCAGACGGCGGTGCGCGGCACGCTGGCGACCTATCTCACCCTGCGCGACCTGGCGGCGCGACTGCATCTCGACGGTTTGGCGGTGCGCTGCTGGCCGCAATTTTTCACCGAACTGGGGTGCGCTGCCTGCGGGGCCATGTCGCTGCTGAGCGAGGAGCTCGTCCCCTGCAGCTGTGAGGCTGACGTCAATGGGAATGTGACGCAGCTGATATTGCAGTGGCTCAGCGGGGAACCGGCCTTCGGCGCCGACATGGTGGCCTTCGATATGGAAGCCAACACGGCGGTGCTGTGGCATTGTGGCCTGGCGCCGCTGGCAATGGCCGATCCGACTGTGCGCCCGCGCGGAACGGTGCACTCAAATCGCGGTCTGCCCCTGCTCCTGGAGTTTCCCCTGAAACCGGGGCGGGTCACATTGGCGCGGCTGACCGGTGGCGGGACGGCCGGCGAGCTGCGATTGGTGGTGGGCAGCGGCGAGATGCTCCGCGCCCCGCGCAGCTTTTCCGGCACCTCCGGCGTGTTGCGCTTCGACTATCCCGCCCAAACCGTGCTGGACGTCCTCATGAACGAGGGCTTGGATCACCACATCTGTCTCACGTATGGCGAGCACCTCGCGCCGCTGTTGGAATTAGCCCGGCTGCTCCGGCTGCCGGTGATGCAGCTCGGTCAACCATAGTTTCAATCTCACTACAAGGAGGAGCTCTATTCGATTACGACACACAGTTTTTTCCTGCGAACTGGCTGTGAAGTGTTCTGATCCCATTAAGCAAGCAAGGAGTAAGAGCCATGAAATCGCCCAAGAGTTTGATCCTGTTGCTCATCTTGAGCATGATCGTGACTGCCTGCGGCTCGGGGGCAACGCCGACGCAAGCCCCGACACAGGCGCCGCCAGCGGAAGTCGTGGAGCTCCGCATGATGTGGTATAACGACGGCGTCGAGGGTGAGGTGATGCGCGACCTCCTCAATCGTTTCGAGGCCGCCAACCCCGATATTCGGGTGGTGATGGACACCGTGGCGTATGCAGACCTCCACACCATTCTTCAGGGACAGGTAGAGACTGGCACCGGGCCCGATCTGGCCCGCGTCACGGACGTCAACCGCTTCAAGCAATACTACCTGGACATGCGGCCCTATATGACCGATCCCGATGGCTGGGCGGCAAACTGGCCAGAGGCGGTGCTCAATTCGCTGCGCGTTCCAGGTGACACGAAGGGGCTCCATGGATTTCCCACGCAGTTCACCGTCACCGGTCCCTTCATCAATCGCACGCTGTTTGAGCAGGCGGGCGTGCCGGTCCCCAGCGACACTTCTGACAAAGTGACCTGGGAAACGTGGGTCGAGGCCGCCAAAAAGGTGGCGGCCGCTACCGGGACGCCCTACGCGGTGGCCATTGATCGCACCGGTCACCGCTTCTGGGGCCCTTCATTGAGCCGTTGCGCCACCTACATCACCGAAGACGGCTTCAAAATTGATACGTCCGGCTTCCGCAGCACCGCCCAGATGATCATTGACTGGCACAAAGAAGGCATCACCCCTCTCGAGGTGTGGGCCGGCAGCGGTGGCGGCTACGCCGCGGCTAACGAGTTCTTCGTCAATGGCCAGCTGGTGCTGTACATGTCCGGCAGTTGGCAGGTAGGGCAGTTCGCCAATCTCATCGGCGATAAGTTTGATTGGGAACCCATTCCCAACCCCTGCGGCGACTGCGGCTGCACCGGCATCCCCGGCGGCGCCTTGCTGGTCACCTTTGCCTCGACCAAATACCCCGCGCAGGTGACGCGCCTGGTGGAATATCTCACGCAAGAGGAGGTGCTGGCCGAGTTCTCCGCGCGCTCGCTGTTCATTCCGGGGCATGTGGGGCTGACGAAAAAGGGCGTGGATTTTGTCAGCAACAAGGAAGCGCTCAATGTGTTCGTCAACGAAATTCCTAAACTGATGCCCGAAGCCTATGCCCTCCAGTATCACCCGCTCACCTTCATCCTCAACACCGAGATCCGCGATCGCCTGAGCCAGGTAATTGTGGGCGAGTTGACGCTGGATGAAGCGATTCAGAAGATCCAGGAACGCATGGATCAAGCCGTCGCCGAACAGGGGAAATAGGGCCGGGTCCCCGCGCGTCCGGCGCGCGAGGTCGGACCGTGGTATGACCGGAAAGGTGTTTTTGCGGCGGTTCCCTACGGGCCGCTGCAAAAACACCTCCCCTTGGGCGACACTTTCGCCGTCAACGTTTAACAGGGGCCGCCCGCTCACATTCAGGAGGCAGCGATGGCCGTAGTACCCGACTTCCCGTCTCGTAAGCGCAAAAAGCGCTCGCTGGGCAGTTATTTATGGACGCCGGTCGAGTGGCTCGCCGGCGTTCTGGACCTGCCGTTGAATTTTATCCAGCGGGTCATTGGCTTCAAACGGATGGGCTATTTCTTCGTGTTGCCCAACCTGCTCATCTTCGGCATTTTCATCCTCTTTCCCATGCTGTTGAACTTTTACTACGCCTTTACCAGCGGGAGCTCCATTCTGCCTGAAAACCGCACGTGGGTCGGCACCGCCAATCTGGAGCGGCTGCTGACCTGCGACAATTACCTCAATATACAGACCTGCCAGGAGGATCTCTTCTGGCGCGCGGCATCCAACACCGCCGCTTTTGTGGGAGGGCAGGTGTTCTTGATGGTGCTCATGGCCCTGATAACCGCTCTGGCGCTCAGCCGCAACCTCAAAGGGCGCGCGCTCTTCCGCAGCGTGTTTTTCTATCCGGTGCTCCTCTCTCCCGTAGTCGTGGCCCTGATCTGGAAATGGATTTTGCAATACGAGTCCGGTTTACTCAACGCGCTCCTGGTGGCCGTGGGCCTGGAGAAAATCCCCTTCTTGCTGCAGGCGGATTGGGCGCGTTTCTGGGTCATCATAGTGAGCGTTTGGGCGCAAATGGGCTTCTACACGCTCATTTTGCTCGCCGGCTTGCAGGCGATTCCGACCTCCCTGTACGAAGCCGCCGCGATTGATGGCGCCAATGCATTCCAAAGCTTTACCAAAATCACCTTTCCTTTGCTCATGCCCACGATGGTCGTGGTGCTGGTGCTGTCCCTGATCCGCGCCGTTCAAGTCTTCGATCAAGTCTTTGTGTTGACCAACGGCGGACCGGGCACGGCGACGTTGTATCTCGTGCAGTACATCTACCGCACCGGGTTTGACCAACAACGTTATGGGTTGGCGTCGGCGGCCTCGTTGGTGCTGGCCATCGTGTTGATGGCGCTCACGATCGGGCAGCTGCGCTTGAATCGCAACAGCGAAGCTCTCGGAGGCGGCTAAAATGAAAGCACAGAAGACACCTCGCGGCCTGTGGGGCTTTCTGCGACGGCAGCGGGGGCCGCGTTTCTCCGTTCTGGACGGCATCACCTATCTGTATCTGCTCGCCGGGGTCGTGTTGATGTTTGGGCCAGTCCTGTGGCTGATCCTGTCTTCCTTCAAATCCGTGGACGCGCTCTATGAATTTCCGCCGACCTTCCTGCCCTATCGGCAAGAGACGGTGCGGCTGGAAGGCTACCCCGAGCCGTTGCCGCTGTTTAAGGTCACGCTGGAGGACGGCACAGTGCGGCAGCTGGCGCAAGTCTCACGGGTGGGGCTGATGGCCCGCATGGTGGATCCCGCCCGGCCCGCTGAAATCATCACAGTCCCCATTGACCAACGTGAGCCGGTCCGTTCCGTCTTCTTCAGCCTGGAGAATTACACCGGCGCTATCAACCGCTTTCCTTTTCTCACCTATCTGCGTAACACCGTCGTCGTGACCGTCGTGGCCACACTGGTGACCTTGCTGGTCAACAGCATGGCTGCCTTTGGGTTGAGCAAATATCAGTACAAAGGGCGCGATGCCATCTTCCTGATCATGTTGAGCACGCTGATGGTGCCAGTCTCGGTGATCCTGATTCCGGCGTTTTTGGTGATCGCCAAAGTCGGGTGGAGCAACAACCTTTGGGGGTTGATTGTTCCCGGCGCGGCGACGCCCACCGGCGTGTTTCTGCTGCGCCAGTACATGCTCACCATCCCCGACGAGCTGTTGGAATCCGCGCGCATTGACGGCGCCAGCGAATGGCGCATCTATTGGAAGATCGTCTTGCCGTTGGCGGCCCCGGCGCTGGCTGTGCTGGCCATCTTCTCGGTGATGTGGCGGTGGAACGATTTCCTCTGGCCCCTGATCGTCGTCACCAAATCGGAGTTGTTCACCCTGCAGGTAGGGCTGAATGCCTTTCAGGGCGAGCTCAACGTGCAGTGGCAATACATTCTGGCGATGACGGTGCTCACGTTGTTGCCCATCAGCGTAGTATTCGCCTTCCTGCAGGAATACATCACCACAGGCATCGCCACGACCGGCATGAAGTGACGCTGGCAGAGCGCGTCGTTTGAGGACGTATCAGACAGAATTCATTCCGGGGCAAACGGCCTGAGAGCGGCCTGAAGGCCGCGGTACATAGGTCATGCAAGTGATTTTGAGATTCGCTGATTCGCTGACTGCTGACTCGCTGATCTCTATTTGCTGAGGAGACCCTATGACACATCCCTACGCCGGGCAATACTTCTACATTGACCTGACGACGGGCGACATCCAGCTCCGGCCCATCGCCGAGGCGGATGTGCGCAAATATCTGTTGGGCAGCGGCTATGCGGCGAAGCTCTATGCCGAAGACCTCGACCCCGCGCTCGACCCGCTGGATCCGCGTGCGTCGCTCTACATCTTCAACGGCCTGCTCACGGGGACGTTCGCTCCCACCGGCTGCCGCTCGAGCTGGTGCGGACGCAGTCCGCTCACCGGCATCTGGAACGAGGCCAACGTCGGCGGACACATCGGCGCGGAATTGCGAGCCGTGGGTGTAGATGGGCTGGTGCTCA
>JAGPHL010000107.1:8103-9362 GCA_018055515.1 Anaerolineae bacterium | reverse complement strand
GCCCCACGCGCCCCTCGATTTGCCATCCCTTCCTTTCGTGTTACACTTAGAGGCCGCAAGTCCTGAGTGAGGAGTCCGTATGCGAACGACGAAAGTTTTGAGATGCCTGGGAGCGGCGCTCATCCTCCTGGTCAGCCTGGGAGCAGGCGCGAGTCTGGCCGCGCCATTACCGCAAACCGCCATGTGGGTCATCACCTATCCCAGCGATGGGACCGTGGTGAGTGGGCAGGTCGTCATCCAGGGAAGCGCGTCTCATCCCAGCTTCAATTCCTATGGCGTCCTCTACGCCGCCGGGCCTACTCCCACAGGCAATTCGCAATGGATTCCCATCGTCTTCAGTGTACCGAACATGGTGGTCAATGGCGCGCTGGCCACGTGGGATACCACTCAGATTCCCAACGGACAATACACGCTGGCGCTGGCGGTCTACGGCGGGGGCAGCACGGACCCCAACCTGTACTTCGTCAACTACATCACGGTGCAGAACGAGCCGGCAACGCCGACTCCCACCCCCACGCCGACCGCTACCCCCGAACCTGTCGAGGGCGGCGAACAGCCGCTGCCACCCGCCGGCCCCATCGAAATCCCCACCATCGAGCAGCCGCCTACGGCAACGCCGCGGCCCACCAACACGCCGGCGGCGACGTCCGGCGCCGATGCCACCCCCGAAGCAGACAGCGGCTCCGCCCTCGAAGGCCTGCTCTCCGGGCCGGCAATCCGCGAGGCGTTCATGACGGGGGTGTGGATTGCAGTGATGCTCTACGCCGTCGGCATCCTTTACGTCGCGGGGCGCGCCGCCCTGCGACATTTCCTCCGCCAGCAACGCCGTCCTCGCCAGCCCTCATGAGCGATTTCTCCCTGATCGTGGGGCTGGGAAACATGGGCCCACGCTATGCCGGCAATCGCCACAACATCGGCTTCCAGGCCGTTGATGCGCTGGCGCAAGCCCACGGGCTCACCTTTTCACGCTCCGAGCAGCACGCCCTCGTCGCCCATGGCAATTTGGGCAACCAGCGCGTGATCCTCGCCAAGCCGCAGACCTGGATGAACGAAAGCGGCAAAGCCGTCGCGCCGTTGCTCAGCTTCTACAAGATTCCCCCCGAACGGCTGTTGGTGCTCTACGACGATCTCGACATCCCCCTCGGCACCCTGCGCTTCCGGCAAGATGGCAGCAGCGGCGGACATCACGGCGTGCAGTCCATCATCCAGCACCTCGGCACGCAGCAATTTCCGCGCCTGCGCCTGGGGATCGGCAGACC
>JAGPHL010000107.1:0-8003 GCA_018055515.1 Anaerolineae bacterium | reverse complement strand
ACATCCCCCTCGGCACCCTGCGCTTCCGGCAAGATGGCAGCAGCGGCGGACATCACGGCGTGCAGTCCATCATCCAGCACCTCGGCACGCAGCAATTTCCGCGCCTGCGCCTGGGGATCGGCAGACCACCCGGGCGGATGGATCCCGCTGCCTACGTGCTGCAGGATTTCGACAACGCCGAATTACCCACGCTCACAGCAGTCCTGCGCCAGGCGCAGCAGTTGATCCTGGATTGGCTGACGGGCGCCCCCGACCTCACCCGTCCCGGCATGACCTGGCGCGTGGAGGTCGAAAAGTAGTTTCTGGATACTGGAAACTGGATACTGGATACTGGATACTGGATGCTGGATACTGGATACTGGATACTGGATACTGGATACTGGATGCTGGATACTGGATACTGGATGCTGTCGCCCATTACCCATCACCCATCACCCATTACCCGCCACCACCCATTACCCATTACCTTTACTTCCTGACTCGCTTTATCGCTTTTTCGCTTTATCGCTTTATCGCTTTTTCGCCTTTTCGCTTTATCGCTTTTTCGCCCGATCGCCATGTCACTCAACGGTTTGCTGAGTTGGATCCGTGAACGTCCCGCTTATCAGACGCTGCGAGAGCAGCTGGCGAGTGGGACGCACGTGCCCGCGCAAGTCGCGCCCGCCCCGGCCATTCCGGCAGTGCTCGCCGCCCTCGTGGAGGATCTGCCGGGGCCGCACATCCTCCTCACCCCCACCGCCGCCGAGAGCCGCCAGCTGTTCCAGGCGCTGCGCACCACCTGGTTGCGTGCCCCCGAACGGCTACTCTCCTTCCCAGAGCCGCAGGTGATGCCCTACGAGCGGGCCGCCTGGACGCCGGAAACGATCACCGATCGGCTGACGACGCTTTCCACCCTCTTCCTGCAGCGAGCCGATGCCGACGCCCCGCCGCCCATCATCGTCACCTCCGCGCGAGCGGTCATGCAGCGCTTACTGCCCTATCGCCAGTTCCGTCGCGCCGCGCGCCGCATCGCAACGGGGAGCCGCGACTCCCTCACGGCGCTCGCGCGGCATTGTCGCGGCATCGGCTATGAAAGTGTGAGCGTCGTCGAAGCGCCGGGTCAGATCAGCCAGCGGGGGGGGCTGCTGGACATCTTCCCGCCCCACGCCGTCCAACCCTATCGGCTCGACTTCTTCGGCGATGAAATCGAGGCCATTCGCACCTTCGAACCGGCGACGCAGCGCTCGACGGGCCGCGTCGAGGGATTCTGGCTCACGCCGGTGCGCGAAGCGCTGCCGCAAGATGGCGCCCGCGCCGCGGCGGCCCTGCGAGCCTCCCTGGAGGAAGACCTGCAGCCCGAAGTGCGCGCTCCCCTCGAAGCCGACCTGCAAGCCCTGGAGGCCGGCGTCCCCTTCCCCACGCTGGAATACTACCTGCCGTACATGTACCAGGAGACCTCGACGCTCCTGAGCTATCTGCCGCCCGAAGGCCGCCTCATCCTCTACAACGCCGAAGCGCTGCCCGGACGCTGGGCCGAACTCTACGCCGAAGCGGAGGCGCTGCGCCAACGCGCCCGCGCCGAACGCCTGCCGGGCAGCGATGCGCCGCTTCCCTACAGCAGCTGGGAAAACTGGGAGGGGGCACTGGCTGACCGCGTCGTGCTGCCCCTCAACCCCGGCGAAGAAGGCCCCCTCGCGGAACTTTTCGCCCCGGCGCCGCATTTCGCCGGCAAGCTGGGCGAAGCGCTGGGACGCCTCCGCCAATGGACGAAGCTCGGCGATCAAATCGTCGTCGTGAGCCGCCAGGCCGCCCGCCTCGCGGAGTTGTGGCAGGAGTTCACGCCGCCGCCCGTCCTCGAGACGCTCGACGCGCCGCCGGAAACGCTCATCACCTTCGTGCAGGGAGTCGTCGCCGGCGGATGGCAGATGCCCGCCGCCACTGCCGCGGTCCAGGGCCTCCCCCACATCACCCGGCACCTCATCACCGACGAAGAGCTCTTCGGCTGGCGCCCGCCGGAACCGCGCCGCCGTCCCCGTCGGCGGATCGCCGCGCCGGAATTCGCTTTCGCCGATCTCCAACCCGGCACGGCCGTCGTCCACGAGGATTATGGCATTGGCATCTTCCAGGGGCTCGTCACCCGCAGCGTAGATGACATCGAGCGCGAATATCTGCTGCTGGAATATGAGGGGCGCGACCGCCTCTATGTCCCCATCCACCAGGCGGACCGCCTGAGCCGGTACATCGGCGCCGAAGGACAGGAACCTCTCCTGACCCATCTCGGCGGCACCAGCTGGGCCGAGGTCAAAGCCCGCGTGCGCCTGGCCGCCACGGAACTCGCCGGCGAACTGCTCGACCTCTACGCCAAACGCAAAGTGGTGGAAGGACATGCCTTCGCTCCCGACAGCCCCTGGCAGGCAGAGCTCGAAGCGGCCTTCCCCTATGTGGAGACCGAAGATCAGGTCGAGGCCATCCAGGCGGTGAAGCAAGACATGGAGGCCCCGCAGCCCATGGATCGCCTGATTTGCGGCGATGCGGGCTACGGCAAGACCGAAGTCGCCTTGCGCGCCGCCTTCAAGGCCGTGATGGACGGCAAACAGGTCGCCATGCTCGTCCCCACGACCGTCCTGGCGCAACAACATTTCCAGACCTTCGGCGAACGGCTCAAGCCTTTTCCGGTGAACGTCGAGCTGCTCTCACGTTTTCGCACCGACGCCGAACAACGCCTCGTGCTGCAACGGCTGGCAGAGGGCAAAGTGGACATCGTCATCGGCACGCACCGCCTCCTGCAGCGCGACGTGCACTTCAAAGACCTGGGGCTGATCATCATTGACGAGGAACAGCGTTTTGGCGTCTCCCACAAGGAGAAGCTCAAGCAGATGCGCACGGAAGTGGACGTCCTCACGCTCACCGCGACGCCCATCCCGCGCACCCTCTACATGGCGCTGATGGGCGTGCGGGACGTCAGCATCATCGAGACCCCGCCTCAGGAGCGGTTGCCGACTTCCACCTACATCGGCCCCTACTCCGGCGAGATCGCGCGGCGGGCCATCTTGCGGGAACTGGAGCGCGGCGGACAGGTCTTCTACGTCCACAACCGCGTGGAATCCATCGCCACGATTGAGAGCCGCCTGCGGCAGCTGGTGCCCGAAGCCAGCATCGGCGTGGGGCATGGGCAGATGCACGAACGCGAGCTGGCGCAGGTGATGGAAAAATTCGCCGCCGGCGAGATCAATGTGCTGCTGGCGACTACCATCATCGAAAGCGGGCTGGATTTCCCCAACGCCAACACCATCATCGTCGAACGGGCGGATCGTTTCGGGCTGGCGCAGCTCTATCAGCTGCGGGGTCGGGTGGGACGCGGCGCCCGGCGCGGGTACGCCTATCTCTTCCACGGACGGCGCATGAACGAGGAAGCGCGCCAGCGGCTGCAGGCTTTGCAGGAGACGACCAGCAGGGGCGGCGGCTTTGCCATCGCCCTGCACGATCTCGAAATCCGGGGCGCGGGGGAAATGCTCGGCGCGCGGCAGCACGGACACATCGCCGCGGTGGGATTCACCCTCTACACCCAAATTCTCACCAACGCCATTGACACGCTCAAAGCGCAGCGTGAAGGAAAGCCGGCGCCGCCGCCGCCCATCGGCGGGATCACGCTCGAATTGCCGCTCGCCGTGGGCATTCCGGCCGATTTTATCCCCGACGAAGCGCTGCGCCTGCAGCTCTATCGCCGCATGGCGGAGCTCACCGACGAGACGCAGATCGGCGCGTTCGAGGAGGAACTGCGTGACCGCTTCGGACCGCTGCCGGAAACCGCTGGGAATCTCATCTACCAGCTACGGCTCAAAATCCTGGCGCGCGACGCGCACATTCCCGCCATCGCCATTGAAAGCGGGCAAATCGTGCTGCGTCCCTCCTGGCTCAAGGAGCTTTCCAACGAGTCATGGCACGAGCTCCACAAGCGGCTTCAGCCGTATGGACGGGTGGGACGGCGTGAAATCTGGCTGCCGCTCACCCTGGATCAAAGTCAGTGGCAGGTCAACCTGCAAAACGCGCTGGAGCAGCTGGCCGCTTGGCAACGCAGCCGGTAACCGGCTCGCGCGCCGGCGCCCCATACGGACGGGGGTCCATCAAGACGACATGCCCATTTTTACTGCCGACACCCTGACCTGGCTGCTCTTCGTTGCGACAGCGGCGCTCTACGCTTTCCTCAACGGCTTCAGCGACAGCGCCAACACGGTCGCCACGATGATTTCCTCGCGGGCGATGAGCCCCCGGCAGGCCCTGGGGTTGAGCGCCATCGCGCACTTCGTTGGCCCGTTCCTGTTCGGCATCGCCGTCGCCGCGACGATCGGCGAAGAGTTCATCGTCAGTGAAGCCGCGACGCTGCCCGTCATCTGGGCGGCGCTGCTGAGCGCCATCCTCTGGAGTCTCATCACCGCGTGGTCAGGCATCCCCTCGAGCGCCTCCCACGCGCTCATCGGCGGCATGATGGGCGCTGCCATCCTCGGCTATGGCACGGATGCGATCATCCTCGGCGGACTGGAGAAAGTGCTGGGGGCGTTGCTACTCTCGCCCATTTTGGGGTTGATCGGCGGATATGTCTTGATGAAGGGCGTGATCTTTCTCGCCCGCGGCGCCTCGCCGCGCATCAACAACTTCTTCAAGCGCTCGCAGGTGTTCACGGCGGTGGCCCTGGCGCTGAGTCACGGCGCGAACGACGCTCAGAAGGCGATGGGGGTCATCGCCATGGGCCTGCTGGCGACGGGACGCCTCAGCGCGTTTGCGGTGCCGCAATGGGTGATAATCCTCTGCGCGGGGGCGATGTCGCTGGGAACGCTGCTCGGCGGCTGGCGCATCATCAAAACGCTGGGAGGGCGCTTCTACAAAATCCGGCCGGTTCACAGCTTCAACTCGCAGCTGGCCTCCACCCTCATCATCCTCGGCGCAGCGCTGATGGGCGGTCCCGTGAGCACCTCGCAGGTCGTGAGCACCACTATTCTGGGCGCGGGTGCGGCGGAACGCCTCAACAAAGTGCGATGGGGCGTTGCCAGGAACATCTTGCTGACGTGGTTGCTCACCGTCCCGGCGGCGGCCGCCATCGCCGCCGTGAGCTATCTGCTGTTGAGGCACCTGCTCCCGTGAAAATGTATAGTTTGCGATCTCTGCGTGGAAGGACATGTCCATGGGATTCCTGAAAAACCTGTTTCGCCCCAAACCCGATAAATTCCTGACCCTGCTGGAACAACAGGCCGATTTCACCGTTCAGGGGATGGAGGCACTGGCAGCCTACATGGAAAACCCCAGCAAGGCCTGCGCCGACGAGGTGACCCGCCTGGAAAAAGAGGCCGATGAGGTGCGCCGCATTCTCATTGACGAGCTGAATCGCAACTTCATCACGCCGATTGACCGCGAGGACCTGCACGCGCTCTCCCGCGCCATTGACGACATCATTGACTACGCCTACAGCACCGTCGGCGAAATGAGCATGTTAGAGGTGGAGCCCAACGACTATCTGCGGCGCATCGTCTCCCTGCTGGTAGACGCCACCCGCGAGATCTATATGGGCGTCATTCGGCTTTCGGATCATCCCGGCGTCGCCGAAGATCACGCCGTCCGCGCCAAGGCGCTGGAAAATCGCGTCGAATGGGTGTATCGTGAAGCCATCGCGGCGCTTTTCCGTATGCCGCAAGATGTCGAGCATGTCGTGGAGATGTTAAAACTCCGCGAGATCTACCGTCACCTCAGCAACGCCGCAGATCGCGGTGACGAGGCCGGCAACGTCCTCAGCGACATTGTCGTGAAGATGACGTAGTCTCACTGGGGGGAGAAGCGAGAGAGCCCCCTCGCGTCGTGCGGGTAAAAACGATGATTTGATGCTATCATGACAGCCATCAAATTCAGATCCCGGAGGTTCCGATGTCCCAAAGTCCCCTCTATCACTGGTCCTTGCTGGTGCTGCTGATGGCGCTCCCGCTGAGTGGTTGCGGCACGCCGCCGACGGCGGCGCCGACGCCCGTCGCCACGGCGCTGCCTGCGGCTACCGACCTCGCGCCGCAGCTGAGCGTCGCCGAAGTGCAACGCCTGTACGCCGCCGGCGAGGTAGTAATCATTGACGTGCGCGAGGAAAGTGAGTTCCAGCAAGGGCATATCCCCGGCGCACGGCTGATGCCGCTCGACGAGATTGCCGATCACCTGAGCGAGATTCCCCGCGATGAGACCGTGGTCGTCGTCTGTCGCAGCGGAGCTCGCAGCGCCCGGGCGTATCAATACCTGCAAGAGCAGGGCTTCACCAACGTCCACAACATGCAGGGCGGGATGCTGGAGTGGATCGCTGCCGGCTACGAGACGGAGGAATGAACCGGCAATGCGAAAAGAACGTGTGAACGTGGGCACGTGTTAATTTTCCGAGGAGGTCAAGATGGAAACATTGCTGATAAAAAACGCTACAGTACTCGTCACCATGGACGACGCCCACCGCCGGATCGCCGATGGCGGCCTGTTCGTGCGCGACAACGTCATCGAGGCGGTCGGACCCACGGACACGCTGCCGGCGACCGCCGACCGCGTCATCAACGCGCAAGGGATGCTGCTGCTGCCGGGATTGGTGAACACCCATCATCACCTGTATCAGACGCTCACCCGCGCTGTCCCCGCCGTACAGGACGCCGTGCTCTTCAAATGGCTGAAGACGCTCTACCCCATCTGGGCAAGGATGGACGGCGAGGCCGTCTACGTGAGCGCCAAGCTGGGGCTGGCGGAGCTGCTCCTTTCCGGCGCGACGACCGTCTCCGATCACCTCTACATCTACCCCAATGATGTCGCCATTGATGATGAAATCCGCGCGGCGCAGGAGCTGGGCGTGCGCTTCCATCCCTGTCGCGGCTCGATGAGCCGGGGCGAGAGCCAGGGCGGGCTGCCACCGGATCGCGTCGTGGAGCAAGAAGACGCCATTCTGCGTGACACGCAGCGCGTCATCGAGACCTATCACGAACCGGGGCCTTACGGCATGGTGCGGATCGTCGTCGCGCCGTGCTCCCCCTTCTCCGTGACCGAAGACCTGATGCGCGAATCCGCCGCTCTGGCGCGCAGCTACGGCGTGCACCTGCACACGCATCTGGCCGAGACCGCCGACGAGGAGGACTTCTGCAAAGCGACGTCGGGCAAACGGCCCGTCGCCTACGCCGAATCACTGGGCTGGCTGGGAGACGACGTGTGGTTCGCGCACGGCGTCCACATCAACGCCGAAGAAATCGCCCTCATGGCGCAGACGCGCACGGGCGTGGCGCATTGCCCCAGCAGCAACATGCGGCTGGCGTCGGGCATCGCCCCGGTGCGGGCCTACCTCGACGCGGGGGTGCCGGTCGGCCTGGCCGTAGACGGCTCGGCCAGCAACGACAGCTCGCATCTGCTCGCCGAGGCGCGGATAGCGCTGCTGCTCCAACGGGTGCAGGGCAATCCCGCCGGGTTGACGGCGGAAGAAGCGCTGTGGATCGCCACGCGCGGCGGCGCCGAAGTGCTCGGGCGCGACGACATCGGCCAGCTGGCGCCCGGCAAGGCCGCCGATTGCATCGGCGTGCGGCTGGATACGGTGGGGTACGCGGGCGGCGCAATCCACGATCCCCTGGCGGCGACGGTCTTCTGCCAGCCGCAGGAGGTGGCCCTTTCCGTGATCAACGGGCGGGTGATCATCGAAGAGGGGCAGCTGCTCACGGCGGAGCTGCCGTCGCTCATCGAGAGGCACAATGCCATCTCCAGGCGGTTGGTGGCCGGGCAGTAGAGGCATTCCATCCCAACAAAAGCGGCGCAGGGAAAATTCCCTGCGCCGCTCTGGCGGAGAGGGTGGGATTCGAACCCACGGTAGCCCGAAGACTACAACGGTTTTCGAGACCGCCCCATTCAACCACTCTGGCACCTCTCCAATGCGGCCATTATACCATGAAGATCGGATGTCGCAACACGCGCGAGCGCACGCAGGTTTGACTTTGCGTTCCCTGTGGTATAATTTTGCCAGCCTGAAGCAAGGGCCA
>JAGPHL010000106.1 GCA_018055515.1 Anaerolineae bacterium | reverse complement strand
GAAGAGGCGGCTCAACTACCTAACGCGTCTTGTGCGGTCGCCCCCGACGCCGTTCAGGAAGTGATATTCGATTGTCAAAGATCAATGGCGCAGTTTTGTCGTTTGTTACCTGGACATACACACGTTCGCACGTTCGCACGTTCGCACGTGGACACGTGGACACGTGGACACGTTCGCACCTTCACACCTTTAGCGTCTCCGGTGAGAAGGGCGGGCCGGGGCGCGCGTTCCTCTCAACGCTCCCAGAGCCGGCAGAAGCTGCAGCGTCCCTCGGCGGTCGTGGGCTGCCCGCAGACGGTGCACGGATGCAGAGTGGGCGCGTTCGCTGAGGCGGCGAACAGCCCGTCGGCCCTGGCCTGCAGGAATTTCACGTAGAACTGTAATTTGGTGCCGGGAGCGTCGTGCTCCATCTGCGTGAGGATCTCCTTGTAGTGCAGGCTGGTCGCGCCTTTGGCGTAGGGGCATTCTTCCTCGATGTAGTCAATCCCCCGCAGGAGCGCATACGCCGCCGTCTCGCGCTCGTAGAGGCGGCAGAAGGGCTTGACTTTGCGCGCCAGCCCCGCGCCGTCGGCGGGGAGCACGGGCCCCTGGCGTGCGAGGTAGCCGGTCTCCCAGTGCAAGACGTTGCCGAACAGGGTGGCGGCCTCATCGTCGAGGTTGTGTCCCGTGGCGAGGACGTCGTAGCCCAGCTCCAGCGCCAGGCGATTCATCTCGTGGCGTTTGACCAGGCCACACAGCGAGCAAGGGCGCGCCTCGCGGTGTCGGCGCGTCGCCAGTTGGGGGATGCTTTCCCCGTACTGCCGGGGCAGGTCAACGATGGTGAGGCGTGTCCCCGGAAATTGCGCGGCGCACTGCACGGCAAAGGCTTCCGCCTTCATCCGCGACCGTGCGGAGTACGCCAGGCCGTCATCAATCCCCAGATCAATGTGCAGCCCATCGGCGTGATAGCCCAGGCGCAACAGCGTTTCCCACAGCGCGAGGCTGTCCTTCCCGCCGGAGACGGCGACGAGAACGCGCGCGTCGGGACCGATCATGCGATATTTGCGGAGCGCGCGAGCGGTGTGTTCGAGGAACCAGGCGTCGAAGTGTTCGGCGCACAGGGCGAGCTTGTGCTGTCGCAGGTTGATCACGGCCGGGGCGCCGCAGGTCCGACAGCGCACCTTCAACCTCCGGAGACGACGGGGACGATTTTGACGCTGTCCTCGGGCGCGAGAGGGCGGTCCTCGGTGAGCAGCTGGCCATTGCGGACGACCAGCACGCTTTCGGGCAGGATTTTGAGCTTCTTGAGCAGCTGCTGCACCGTCATCGTTTCGTCGAAGGTGAATTGTTTCTCGCGGTAGCTCACCTGCATGGGTCCGACCTCGTTGGCGGGTTAAAAAACGGGGGCTGAGCGCCCCCGGAAAACGGCGCTGGCGGCTCAGGCTTCGTTGTGGAAGCGCGCTTCGAGCTCGTCGAGCATTTCTGCCGCCTCGACTAGCTTGTCGAGCGGATTCTGGTCGCCCGTGAAATAGCGATAATCGCAGGGCATAATATCGAGCATTTTGACCAGCGTTTGGTGATGTTTGCCGACCGTTTCAGGCGAGGTGTCGTAATAGGCGGCGATTTTGGCCAGCGGCACATCACGCAGGTTCACTTTGCGCACGGTGTAATCGAGCGCGGCGGCCCAGGCTTCGGGTTTGGGGATGCTCAACGGCTCGGCGCCGAGGGTGATGCGGAATTCCATCCACATCTGGATGGCGGCGCCGATGAGATCGAGGGGCAGTTGGGCCGCCTTCATTTTGGCGGTGAGCTGCTGCTCCACGGGGTCCATGCCGCTGGCGAAGAGCTGCTCGACGCGGCCGGCGACGGGGGAGTTGGGTTCCAGGCGCAGGTAATTGGCGAGCGAGCGCAGCGCGCGGTCAAAATCCCCTATGCGGGCGAGCGTCTGGGCCAGGGTGAGGTGATAGTCAGCGCAATTGGGCGCGAGCTTGACGGCAGCCTGGAGCTGTTGGAGCGCTTCTTCCAGGTCCCAACGTTGATAGGCAGCGAGGGCTTCCTGGTAAAGGGCGTCGGCTTTCTTGCGATCGGCGGCTGAGGGCTGGGTCGGGCTCATGATATCCTCCGCATGGCGTACACCACTGGTATTGTCAACTGCTTGCGAGCCTTATTATAGCAGTTTCGGCAGAGCTGCCAAGCGTCATGCAAGGATGGCTTTACATCCGTGCCAATCCAGGTATACTGCTTCTGCTCCTGGCCAACACGTCACGCTAGCTTCTGCAACGCGGATTTAGGAGACAGCAATATTTTAACGAGGAGACCATGGCAGTGAAGAGTCAGGTGAGATTGGCTGAGCCACGCAACAATGTGCAGATGACATTGCCCGATGGACGAACGTTTGAGGGCGAGCTGGGCACGTCGGTGGAGACCTTTTTTCAGGCCGCGTACCCCGATCCACCCGCTCCGCTGCTCGCGGCGCTCGTGGATGGCAGCCTGCGCGAGCTGAGCTGGCCTGTCAACCGCGACTGTATGGCCTCGCCGATTGATCTCTCGCAATCCGATGGCGTCCGCATCTACCGCCGCTCTCTCACCTTTTTGATGATCGCGGTCATGCGGCGCCTGTTCCCGGATGTCGAAGTCTTTGTGGATCATTCGCTGCCCTTTGGCGGCTACTTCTGTGAGACGCCGCAACATGCGCCGCTCACAGAGGACCAATTGCGCGCCGTGATGGAGGAAATGCGGCGGCTGGTCGAGCGCGATGTCCCCATCCAGCGCGAGCATGTGCCGCTCGATGAGGCGCTCGAGATTTTCCGCTCTCGCAACGAGATGGACAAAGTCGCGCTGTTCCAAACCCCTCTCCGCAATTCCAAGGGCTATCTCAATCTGTACAACCTCGAGGGCTACCGCGATTATTTCCACGGGTACATGGCGCCTTCGACGGGCTACCTGCCCTATTTCGATTTGCTGCGCTGGGGGGATGGCTTCATTTTACAGTTCCCGCGGCGGCACAAACCCCGGGAGCTGCTCGAACCCCGTCATTCGCCGCAATTGGTCACGGTCTTCCGCGAGTACGGTCGCTGGCTGCGCCTGTTGGGCGTGGAAAATGTGAGCGAGCTGAATGCCTCGATTGCCGAGGAGCGGATCCGCCAGATTGTGCTGGTCTCCGAAGCGCTGCATGAGCAGCGCATCGCCGATATTGCCGGCCAGATTTGGGCGCGGCGCGGGGACGTGCGCGTGGTGTTGATCGCCGGGCCGTCCTCTTCGGGCAAGACGACGTTTTCCCGCCGGCTGGCGGTGCAGTTGCTGGCGCGTGGGTTGCGTCCTTTCGCCCTGGAACTTGACAATTATTTCGTGGATCGCGAGGCGACGCCGCGCGATGAGAACGGCGACTACGACTTCGAGGCGCTGGAAGCCGTGGATCTGGAGCTCTTCAATCAGCAGTTGCAGGCGATGTTGCGCGGCGAGGAGGTGCGGTTGCCCCGTTTCAACTTCAGGCTGGGGCGGCGCGAGGAAGGCAAGCGGGTCAAACTGGGACCCGAGCACATCATTATTGTGGAGGGCATTCACGGGCTCAATCCCCGGCTCGTGTACACCATCCCATGGGAACGCACTTTCCGCATCTTTGTGTCAGCGCTCACGCAGCTCAACCTCGATCGCCACAGTCGTGTGCCGACGACCGATACCCGGCTCATCCGCCGTCTGGTGCGGGATGCGCGCACGCGCGGCTATTCCGCCGCTGACACCCTGGCACGTTGGGAAAGTGTCCGCCGCGGCGAGAAAAACTACATCTTCCCCAATCAGGAATACGCGGACGTGATGTTCAACTCGGCGCTGGTCTACGAACTGGCGGTCCTCAAGCCCTTTGTCGAGCCGTTGCTGTTGCAGGTGGATCCCCATTCCCCGGAGCGGGTGGAGACGAAGCGGCTGTTTGCTTTCCTGCAATGGTTCCAACCCGTTTCGGCGGACCTGGTGCCGGAGAATTCCATTCTGCGCGAGTTCATCGGCGGGCAGGCTTTGGAAGACTTTCATTGGGACTGACCACGAATGGGGTTGATGCGGCGTGACTTTGACGACCTCTCTTCAAGACGATACCGTGCTCTCTGAATCTATCTCCGAGGAGACGCCGCCGGCGGGGGAGCCTGCTGTGCGCCGCCCTCGCCATCACGTCCTCTGGCGCGTGGCCCTGATCTTGTTGGCGCTGGTGCTCTTTGTCGCCGCTGTGGCCGGGGCGGGATACGCCGGGCTGTATTACGGCGAGCGCGATCGGGAGGCGCAGCGGCAGGCTAAACTGGATGAGCACTATCAAAATGGCCTGGTGGCGCTCAACAACGGCGATTACGAGCGGGCGCGGGCGCATTTCCAGTATGTCTTGCAGCTGGATCCGGGGAACAGCCTCGCCGCGCAGGGCCTGGCCGAGGCCGAAGCGCGCCTGGTGGCGAAACCCACTCCCACTTCGGAAGCCGTGCAATCGCTCACCGAAATTCTGTTCCAACAGGCTCAGAGTGCCTATACCGCGCAGAACTGGACCGAGGCCGCCAGCAGCCTCACCCAACTGCGGGCGCTGGATCGCGACTATCGCGCCGCGGAAGTGGAAGCCATGCTCTTCGACAGCCTCTACAACGCGGGCATGGCTTTCCTGGAACAGGAGCAGCTCGAAGAAGGAATCTTCTACCTGGATCAGGCCGTGGCCTTACGTCCGCTGGACGTGAACGCCGCCAATCAGCGCTCGCTGGCAGCGCGGTATCGCTCGGCGTTGCGCTTCTGGGGCGTGGATTGGGAACGCGCGATTGCCGAACTCGAAGCGTTGTATGCGTCGGCGCCTGATTACCGGGACGTGTTCCAACGGCTGTATGACGCCAGGGTGGAATACGGGAATTCTCTGGCGGAAGCCGGGGAGATGTGTCCGGCGGAAGCCGCGTACACCCAAGCCCTGCTCATGGTTTCCAGCGCGCAGGTGGAGGAAAAGCGCGCTCAGGCGGCGCAGGTCTGTCTGATCGCGACGCCGGTGCCGCAGGAGGGGGGCGCGCCCGTTCTCACCCCGCAGGCGATCCCCGGCTTCACCGTGGGACGGCTGGCCTATCCCGTCTACAACGCCACGACCGGCGTCTATGATCTCTACGCGCTCTATGCCGACGGCAAAATCCTGCGTGTGGCGGAGAACGGCGATCAGCCCTGGTGGGACTGGTACACAGGGCGGGTCATTTACCGCGATCGGCTGAACAATGCGATCTCGATGGTGTTGCCGGAAGAGGGCGTGCCGCAGCAGCTCTATGCGCCGGACGGCCGGGCCTGGCCTACGCTGTCGCGCGATGGGCAGCGCATCGCCTTTGCCCTGGTAGACGCCAACGATGTCTGGAATATCTACATTGCGACTACTTACGGCGGGAGCGAGCCCAAGCGGCTGGGGTTGGGCTGGGCGCCGGCGTGGGGGCCGACGGGACAACTGGCCTATACCGGCTGTGATAACACCGGCTGCGGCATCATCGTGGACAATCCCGATGACGATCAGCCGGGGACGCGCCTGACCGCCAGCAGCGATGACACCGCCGTGAGCTGGGCGCCGGCCGGCAATTTGCTCGCCTACATGACCAACGTCACGGGAAACTGGGACATCATGTTGTTGAACACGAGCGGCGGTGTGGCGCAGTTGACCTACGAGTCTTCCGATGAGGGATTGCCGGTGTGGGCGCCTGACGGCAGCGGCGTGGCCTTCATCAGCAACCGCGATGGCAAATGGGCCCTCTACATCGTGGATCCCGACGGCAAGAATCCTCGCCGCATCCTCGATCTGGGCGTCGAAATGCCGGGCTGGCAGCATCAGCGGCTCTCGTGGGCGCCTTGATGCGGGCAAGATCGGGGGTATAATCGGTTGTGAGCGGGGCGTGGCGCAGTTTGGTCAGCGCGCGCGGTTTGGGTCCGCGAGGCCGTCGGTTCAAATCCGACCGCCCCGACAGCAAGCGCGAGGAACTTTTAGCTCCTCGCGCTTTGCGTTGATGGCGCGACTGACCCGCAAACCGCCGGGGCGGCGCGAAGTTCTCCCCGTATCCCCTGCGCACGGCGCTGAAGGGTCCCCTTAACGGTGGCGCTTTCCGATTCTCGATCATGCCTTTTCACGCCCGGCGCGGGGACGCTGCCTGCCCGTTTTTGGCAAGTGGGTGTATAGTAGCCCTCATGCCGACCGGGATGATTTTCGCTATCCAACGCCGCGCGGCGGAGGAGAACGTCGCATCACGGCGCTCTTTTCTCGCCGTTGATTGCTGCCTTGTGTGATTCGGGTATGATACCTGTGGAGGAAGACGTCATGCACACTCTACGCGCCCTGCTCAAAACCATGCGTCCCAAACAGTGGACGAAGAATGGCTTCATCTTTGCCGCGCTCATCTTCGACAAGAAGATTTTTGAGCCACCCTATTTCTGGCGGACGATGGCCGGCTTCATGCTGTTCAGCCTCGTCTCTGGTGTCGTCTACATCCTCAACGACCTGACCGATATCGAAAAAGATCGTCAGCATCCCCGCAAACGGCAGCGTCCCCTGGCCTCTGGCGCGCTCTCGCCGCGCCTGGCGCTGGGATGCGCCATTGTCGTGGGCGTGCTCTCGCTGGCGGCGGCATTCTGGCTCTCTGTGGGCTTCGGCCTGATCCTCGTCGGCTATCTGGTGTTGCAGATCGCTTATTCGCTGTACTTCAAGAACGTCGTGCTGTTGGACATCATCATCATTGCGGCGGGGTTCGTGTTGCGGGTGGCGGCAGGGGCGGCGTTGGTGGACGCGGAGAACTTCTCGCCGTGGTTGTACATCTGCACAACGTTGCTGGCCCTGTTCCTGGCGTTGGGCAAGCGCCGCGGCGAGTTGATGCTGCTCGGCGAGGAGGCCGGCAATCACCGCGAGAGCCTGCAATTCTACACCTGCGAGCTGCTGGATCAGCTCATCAGCATGGTGACTTCCTCGACGCTGGTGGCGTACGCGCTGTACACCTTCTCCGCGCCGAACCTGCCCAAAAATCATGCGATGATGCTGACCGTGCCTTTCGTCATCTACGGGCTTTTCCGTTACCTGTACCTGGTTCATGCCGAGGGCATCACCCTGGCGCCGGATGAGGTGTTGCTGGTTGACCATCCGCTGCAGGCGGATCTGGTGTTGTGGGCGGCGATGTCGGCAGGCATTCTGTATCTGGCGTAGGAGCTCGCAGAGGGGCCGGCGAGGATGGCAGTGGAAAGCAGCGCTCCTGGGAAAGTGATTCTGTGCGGGGAACACAGCGTGGTCTACGGCTATCCCGCGATGGCGGTGCCGGTGATGGGGGTACGCTGCCGGGCGTGGGTCGAAGCTGCCGCATCCGGCAGCGGTCTGTCGCTCGTTGCCGTGGATCTGGGCGAGCGCCTGGCTCTGCGGACGGCGTCGCCCGATCATCCGCTGGCGGTGCTGGCGCGTCTGGTGTTGGCGCACCTGGGCCGTGAGGAACCGGATGCCGTGCTCACCGTGCACTCCGACCTGCCCATCGCGGGGGGTCTGGGAAGCGGCGCGGCCGTCTCGGTGGCGGCGGCCCGCGCTCTCGCCGGCTTCCTGGGAGTGGCGCTTTCCCCTGCAGCTCTCAGCGCCCTGGCTTACGAGGTGGAGAAACTCCATCACGGGACGCCTAGCGGCATTGATAACACCGTCATTGCCTGGGAGCGCCCGGTGTATTTCGTCAAGGGGCAGCCGCCTGAGGTGCTGGCGATCCCGGCGCCGTTGCGGCTGCTTATCGCCGATAGCGGCGTGGGCGCCGTGACCCGCGAGGCGGTCGCGGCGGTGCGTCAACGCCGTGAGGCCCGTCCCGCCTATTACGAGGCGCGGTTCGCGCAGATCGGCGCGCTTGTGTCGGCAGCGCGCGCCGCCTGGGAGCAGCAGGATCTGCCGACGCTGGGGCAGCTGTTGGATGCGAATCAGGCGCTCCTGGCGGAGATCGGCGTTTCTACGCCGCGACTGGAAGCGCTGATCACGGCGGCGCGACAGGCCGGCGCCCTGGGGGCCAAACTCACCGGTTCGGGCATGGGGGGCAATATCATTGCTTTGGTGACGGCGGAAGGGATGCCTGCTGTCGCAGACGCCTTGCGAGCGGCGGGCGCCGTTCACGTGTGGCAGACGATCACGGAGTGAGGTGCTTATGGACGAGTTCATCCAGGTGATCACAACGACGACGGAAAAGGCGGAGGCGGAGCGCATTGCGCGCGCTTTGGTGGAGATGGGGCTTGCGGGGTGCGTTCAGATCATAGGGCCGATCCTCAGCATCTATCGCTGGCAGGGGGCGATCGAGGAGGCGCCGGAGTGGCTATGCCTGATTAAGACTTCCCGCGCCAACTATGCGGAGGTCGAGGCGACCCTTCGCTGCCTGCACTCCTACGAGACGCCGGAAATCCTGGCGGTTCCCATCGTGGCCGGCAGTGCGGCTTACTTGCGCTGGCTGGCGGCGGCGCTGGAAGCGCCTCAGGGATGAGCGAAGAGCTGGTGTTTGTCAAACTGGGCGGATCGTTGATCACCGACAAGCGTCGGGAGTCCACGGTTCGCGCCGGCACCCTGCGGCTGCTGGCCGAGGAATTGCACGCGGCGCTGAAGGCGAAGCCCGATTTGCGCCTGCTGTTGGGTCACGGCTCCGGCTCCTTCGGACACTGGGAGGCCAGCCGTTACCACACCCGTGCGGGAGTGCGCACGCCTGCCGAGTGGCGCGGCTTCACTCAGGTGAGCGCTGCCGTTCTGCGGCTCAATCGCATCGTCGTGGACACCTTCACGCGGGCCGATGTGCCGGTGTTGAGCCTGCAACCCTCCGCTTCGGCGGTGGCCGAAGACGGGCGCCTGGTCAGCCTGGCGTTGCCGCCGATCCAACGCGCTTTGGACGCCGGCCTCATCCCGTTAGTCTTCGGCGATGCGGTTTTCGACAGCGTGCGGGGCGGCACCATCCTCTCGACCGAAGACGTGTTCTTCTATCTCACCCCCTTGTTGCACCCTGCGCGGATTTTGCTCCTCGGCAATGCGCCGGGGGTGTTGGACGATCGTCGCGCGGTGATCCCGCTCATCACCCCCGGCACGTATGCGCAAGTCGAGCCGTTTTTGCGGGGCGCCGGTGGGGTGGATGTGACCGGCGGCATGGCGGACAAAGTCGCGCACATGATGGCGCTGGTGCAGGCGGCGCCCGGCCTGAGCGTGCACATCCTCACCGGCATCGAAAGTGGCAACCTCACGCGCGCGCTGCTGGACCCGGAGAACACCGCGGGGACGCACCTCCGTGCTGATTGAAAGATTCACTGAGGTTCATTCCTGCGCCGTTCAATTTTCATAAGGATGCTGATATGGAGTATGGCTATCAGCCCATGCTTTTGACGGGAGAATCAACCGCCAAATTCCCCAGCACCCGTTATCAGGGCAGCAAAGCCAGGCTGGTGGATTGGATTTGGGACCAAGTTCAGGGCCTTTCCTTCCATACGTGCCTGGATGCGTTCGGTGGCACC
>JAGPHL010000105.1:6780-9593 GCA_018055515.1 Anaerolineae bacterium | reverse complement strand
GGGCTGGACGGGCATGATCGTGGCGCCAAGGTGGTCGCGCGTGCGCTGCGCGACGCCGGTATGGAAGTCATCTACACCGGCTTGCGCCAGACGCCGGTGATGATCGCCGAGGCGGCGCTGCAGGAAGACGTGGATGTGGTGGGCCTCTCGATCCTTTCCGGGGCGCACATGGCGTTGGTGCCGCGCATCCTCGACGAATTGCGACAGCGGGGTCTTGACGCGGTGCCGGTCTTCGTGGGCGGCATCATTCCGGCGGATGATGTCCCCGCCCTCAAGGAGCTGGGCGTCACCGAGGTCTTCGGTCCCGGCGCGAACACCCAGACCATCGTGTCCTTCATCCATCAGACGGTAGGAGCTTAGGTGCAGCCCCTCGAGGCGGCTCTGGCGGGAGATCGTCGTGCCCTGGCGCGGCTGCTTTCGTGGGTGGAGAACGGCGCGCCGGAGGGACGTGAGGCGTTGGCGACGCTATTCCCGCGCACCGGGCAGGCGCACGTGATCGGGATCACCGGGTCGCCAGGCGCCGGCAAGAGCACGCTCGTGGGCAAACTGGCCCGCGAGCTCCGTCAGCGCGTGCCGCGTTTGGCGATTGTCGCCGTGGATCCCAGCAGCCCCTTTTCCGGCGGGGCGTTGCTCGGCGACCGGCTGCGGATGCAGGATCTGGCCGCCGACGCGGGCATTTTCATCCGGAGCATGGCCTCCCGGGGGCATCCAGGGGGCATTGCGCACGCCACGCGAGATGTCGTCTTGCTCCTCGATGCGGTGGGATTCCCCGTGATTCTGGTGGAGACGGTGGGGGCGGGGCAGGCGCAGGTAGAAGTCGCCCGCATTGCACACACCGTTATCCTGGTCGAAGCGCCGGGGATGGGCGATGAGGTGCAGGCGCTCAAAGCCGGGTTGATGGAGATTGCGGACATCATCGTGGTCAACAAAGCGGATCGTCCGGAGGCACGCCAGACGGTGCGCGCGCTGCAATCGGCCTACTTTGGCGTCACGACGACCGGGCATCACGGCCCCCGCGCCGATGAGCCGTTGGAGGTCGTCGCCGGGTGGGAGACGCCCATCCTGCAGACCGCGGCGATCGAGAATCAGGGCCTCACAGAGCTGGTGGAAGCCATCGCCGCCCATCGGCAGTACCTCGAAAGCAGTGGCCGTTGGGAACTGTTGCGCCGGCTTCATGCCCGTGCTGAGGTGGAGACGTGGCTACAACGGCATCTGATGTTGGCATTGGAAGAGCAGGTGGGGGAGGAGCGCCTTGCGGCGGCGGTTGAAGCGGTCTTGCGGCGGGAGAAGGATCCCGCGACGGCAGCGCAGGAGTTGCTGGCGCCGCTTTTGAAGCTGTAACACTATCATCATGGAGAGGGTTGGGTTCATGGAGGAAGATTACCTGGATTTGCGCGTCTATCTCGATGTCCTGCTGCGCCGTCGGCGCGGCATTGCGTTGTTCACCGCGCTTTTAATGCTGGTGGGTGGGTTGTATTCCTTGTTGACGCCGCCGACATATCAGGCGGTTACGGGATTGGTGGTCGCTCCCAAGCGTGCGGATTTGCATTTGACCGCCGTGCTGAGCTTGAGTGCGGAGGACGCTCAGCGGGTGGACCTGCGTTATCGCAACGCAGCCCTCGTAGAAGTCGCCGGCAGCGCTGAGATCGCACAGCGGGTCCTCGCCGCTGACCCCGCGTTGATGGACCAACTCGACGTGCGCAGCCCGAGCGCGCTGGCGCGCAAAGTGAAGGTGGAGGGCAAGGACGATTGGATTTCCATCCAGGCGTCTGCGCCGACGGCGGAGCTGGCAGCACGCCTTGCGGCTGCCTGGGCGCACGAGGCCGAGATCCACATCAACGCCCTGTACGCGCCGGATAGCACCGTGGCTGATAACCTGGAGCAGGAATCGCAGACTGCCCTGGGGGACTATCAGCAGGCGCAGGCGGAATGGGAGGCTTTCCTGGGCCAAAGCCGCCGCGCCGAGCTGGAAAGCCAGATTCAGAGAGTAGGGACCTCGCTGAACTGGGCGGCGCTGGACATGCCGTTGGTGAACACGTATCGGCAAGAAGCCTTGTTGCAGCAGCTGCTATTGGACGCGGAAGCGCTCCAGCAGAGTTTGCAGCAGGCCGGCGGCGCCTCGGTCGGCAATTGGGGGACGGCGATGTCCTTCATCACCTTGCAGACGCAGGCTTTTGGCGGGCAGCTGGCGGGGCAATCTTACCAGCAAGGCGGCGGTGAAAACGCCATGGATCTCACCTTGCAGGAGACAAGTCCCGGCGTTTGGTATCTGGATTTGTCGGCCCCGACGCCGACGGTGACGACAAAGGATGTGGACGCGCTGATCACGATCCTGAAGGCGAAGCTGGCCCTCGTGCAGGCCAGGCTGGCGACGCCGCCGGCGGAAGATAGCACTGTCCAGGCGCGCGCGGCCCAAATCAACGAGCTGGCGCAAGAACTCACGGCCCTGCGGTTGCAGTTGGAGCAGGACGACGCCATGTCCCGGCAACTGACCGCGACGCGCGACGCCGCCTGGCAGACCTATCTCGCGTTGGTCAACAAGCTGCGCGAAGTGCAGGTCGAGCAGGCCGTGACCGCCAAAGAAGTGCAGGTGGCCTTCGAGCCGCTGCCGCCAGCCATGCCGAGCGCGCCCAACACGGCGATGAATATCGGCCTGGGTCTGGTAGTGGGCGTGTTCCTTGGCGTCGTGTGGGCGCTGGGTCAGTCCTATCTGGGGCGCGGGCCTGTCATTCAGGCGCGGACGAAGGTGGGACAATGGCTGCTCAACGCCTCGGGTCTGCCCCATTATCCGCGTCAGGAAGCATCTTGAGGTA
>JAGPHL010000105.1:2132-6680 GCA_018055515.1 Anaerolineae bacterium | reverse complement strand
ATTATGTGACGATACGCTACATCTCTGAGGCGCTGGAGCGGCGCTGGTTTGAGGGGCTGGTCGCGGCGACGAGTGGCGTGGCTCCGCAGCGCCTGCACTTTGTCATCGAGACGCTGGAAAGTCCCCAGCCCATTGGGGTGGTGGGCCTGGAGGACATCAACTGGCGGGATCGCCATGCCGAATTTGGCATCATTGTGGGGGAGCCGGATTTCTGGGGCAAGGGCTTTGGCTCTGATGCGGTGCGCGTGACTCTGGCGGTGGGGTTTCGCTGGTTCAACCTGCACCGCATTTTCCTGCATGTGGTGGCGGAGAACGCGCGCGCGATTCGCGCCTATGAGAAGTGTGGGTTTACGCACGAGGGACGAGTGCGTGATGCAATTTTCATTGATGGTATGTATCACGATCTGCTGCTGATGGGCCTGTTGGCGGATGAATTCACGCCGGAGCCCTGACCCGGGGCGCCGGTTGACAGGGAAGCCCTCCGTCAGCGTTGACGGAGGGCAATTTTTTCCAGGGGGCGTCTGTTCAGCAGACGGTTTTGCTCTTCCCGTCTTTGTGTACTTCGTGGCGCAAGGGTCCCCGAGGAGTTGCCATGTTCCTGCGGCACACTACCGAACGGCCATTGGCCCCGGCGCCGGGCCTCATTTTTCACTTGTCGGTGTATAATACGGGGCACAGGCAGGTTCCTTCACTGCCGCAGGAGGGAATTATGATTGAAGTCGAGATCGAGACGATTCAGGTCAGCCTGGTTTCACCCCACCGCATTGTCGTGCTCAAGGAGCGTGAAGGGGAACGGTATCTCCCCATCTGGATCGGCGCCTGTGAGACTGAGGCGATTGCGATGCGCCTGCAGAACGTCCACACTCCCCGCCCGATGACGCACGATCTCCTCGTCGCGCTGTTGGCCCAGTTCGGGGCCGACCTGCGCTATATCCTGATCAACGCTCTGCGGGACGACACCTTCTACGCGCAGCTGGTGCTTGACGTGCACGGCCGGGAGCAGCTCGTGGACTCCCGCCCCAGTGATGCGATAGCGATTGCCGTGCGATTGGATGCCCCCATCTACGTGGCCGAGAGCGTGCTGGATCAGGCCGGTGTGCTGCCTGAAAAGAGCCTGCTGGAGGAGCACGCCTCGGAAGAGCTGGATGTGTTCCGTGATTTCCTCAATCAGCTGGACCTCGACGACATCCCTACCGACTGAGGTGCAGGCTCGCGGCGGAAAACGCCGGCGGCCGGGGCAGACCCAATGAGTGGAGCAGACAAGACCATCCCGCAAAATATCGAGGCTGAAGAAGCCGTCCTCGGCGCGCTGCTGATTGACGCGGAGGCGATTTTCCGCGTGCTGTCTTTCCTGCGCGCTGAGCACTTCTATCTCCAAAAACATCGCTGGATTTACGAGGCGATCCTGGGATTGCACGAACAGCGCGAGCCGGTGGATTTCCTCACCCTCACGGCGGCGCTGGAGCGGCAGGAGCAGCTGCAGGCGATCGGCGGTAGCGCCTACATCCTGCAGCTGATTTCGGCCGTACCGTCGGCCATCAACATCGAGAGCTACGCCCACATGGTAGAGCAGGCCAGTGTCCGCCGGCGGCTGCTCGAGGTGGCCAGCGAGATCGCCAAACTGGCTTACGATGAGGAAAAGGGCATCGGCGAGGTCGTGGATCAGTCCGAACGCGCGCTGTTTGCGGTCAGTCAGCAGCGCATCGCGCGGGACCTGCGCCCCGTCCAGGAAGTCGTCGGCACGTACCGCGACTATTTGTACAATCTGTACGCGCATCGCGGCGAGCTGATGGGCGTCACCTCCGGCTTCCGCGATCTGGATCGCCTGTTGGGGGGCTTTCAGCGCTCGGATTTGGTCATCCTGGCGGCGCGCCCCGGCGTGGGGAAGACGTCATTGCTGCTGACGATGGCGCTCAAGGCGGCGGAAAAGGGCAAGCTGGTGGCGATTTTCAGCCTGGAGATGTCGGCGGAGCAGCTGGTGCAGCGCATGATCTCGTCGCTCAGCCGCGTGGATGCGCAACGGTTACGCATCGGCAATCTACAGGATGAGGACCTCCCGAAGATCGAGGACGCCATTGGACACCTGGCGGATTTGCCGATCTACATTGACGACACGCCGGCCTTGACCCCGCTGCAGCTGCGCACCAAATGCCGGCGCCTGCACTCGGAGCACGGCCTGGATATGGCGTATGTGGATTACCTGCAGCTGATGACTGCCGACACGCGCACGGAGAACCGCGTCCAGGAAGTCTCCTATCTCTCGCGGATGTTGAAAGCCCTGGCGCGGGAGCTGGACACCCCCGTTCTCACTGCCTCGCAGCTCTCCCGCGCCGTGGAGCAGCGGCAGGACCGGCGCCCCGTGCTCTCCGATCTCCGCGAAAGCGGCAGCATCGAGCAGGACGCGGATGTGGTGATGTTCATTTACCGTGACGACATGTACCACCCCGAAACGCAACAGCTCAACATCGCGGAAATCATTGTGGCGAAACACCGCAGCGGCCCCGTTGGTACGGTGCAACTCTATTTCAACCGCAACCTGACGCAGTTTGCCGACGCGACGACCCTCACTGAACCCCCGGAGGCCTAACCGATGGCGGCTCCCAAAGACGTGATGTGGCATTTTTCGGGCTTCCCGGAGGGCGAGGCGCCGCTGGTCCGCCTGCCGGAGAGTTTTTTCACCGAGCTGTTGCCCCGCATTGACGACCTGGAGGAATTGCAGATCACCTTGTTCGTGCTGTGGCGCCTGTCGCAGCAGCGCGCTGAAGTCGCTCCCTGGATCACCGAGGCGGAATTGCTGGCGGATCCCTTCGTCAACCGGCTGTTTGGCCCCGATGCGACGACGGCGACGCTCGCTCGCGCTCTCGAACGCAGCGTCAGCCGGGGGGTGTTGTTGCGCGTCCCCTGGCGTCGCGCGGACGGCAGCGAGGAAGTCCGCTATCTGGCCAACAGCCCGCGGGGGCGCATCGCTGCGGAGGCGTTGCGGCGCGGGGTCGTCCCTCACAAATTGGCCAGTGCCGACCGCCCCAACATTTACACGCTGTACGAGCAGAACATCGGCCCGCTCACGGCGCTCATCAGCGAAGACCTGCGCGAGGCCGAGGCGACCTATCCCCAGGCCTGGATCGAGGACGCTTTTCGGGAGGCGGTGCGGTTGAACCGCCGTAACTGGAAATACATCCGCGCCATTTTGGAACGTTGGAAAGCAGAAGGACGAGATGAGAGCGATCAACGAGATAGCGAAGCAGATGGGCGCCGGTATGTCGAAGGCGAATTCGCCGACTTCATCCAGCACTGAGGGCGCGTCGGGCGCTGTCGGACAGAGCGCGCCGAATTGCCCGGTCTGTGGCGGCATCGGCTACGTGCGCCGTGAGGTGCCGCTCGACCATCCTGACTTCGGGCGGCTCTTCCCCTGCAGCTGCCGCACCGAGGAGCTGCGCGCGCGCCGCCTCCAGGCCTTGCGGACGATGAGCTCCCTCGAACATTTGGAGCGGTTCACCTTCGCTACCTTCCGCCCGGAGGGACACGGCCTGTCGCCGGAGCAGCAGGCGAATCTGCACAGCGTCTACGACCGTGCACGGGAGTTCGCGCAGCGTCCCGACGGCTGGCTGGTGTTGTGCGGCGGCTATGGCTGCGGCAAGACGCACCTGGCGCTTGCCATCGCCAACGCCTGCGTGGAGCAAGGACTGCCGGTGCTGTTCCTCACCGTCCCTGATTTGCTGGATTACCTGCGGGCGGCGTTCGCGCCGGGCGCCACCCAAAGCTACGATGAACGCTTCGAGGAGATTCGTAGCGCGCCGTTGCTCATCCTCGACGATTTGGGGACGGAGCAGAGCACGTCCTGGGCCCTGGAGAAGCTCTTTCAGCTGCTCAACTTCCGTTACATGAACCGTCTCCCGACGGTCATCACCACCAATCAGGAAGTGGAAGACCTGGAGCCGCGGCTGCGTTCGCGCCTCGCGGATGTCGAGGTCGTGCAGATCGCCAGGATTGTGGCACCCGATTACCGGCAGGCGGGGACGGGACAGTCACATACGGATCTCAATACGTTGCCGCTCTATGCCGGGATGACCTTCGACAATTTCGACTTGCGGCAGACGGAGCTGGAGCGCGAGTATTCGGAGAACCTGCGGCGGGCCGTCGAGATCGCGCAGGCGTTCGCCCTCGCTCCCGCCGGTTGGCTCACGTTTACCGGTCCCTTCGGCTGCGGCAAGACGCACCTGGCGGCGGCCATCGCCAACGAGCGTGCCCGCCTGGGACAGACGGTGCTCTTCATCGTTGTCCCCGACTTGCTGGATTACCTGCGGGCGGCCTTCAGTCCCCAGAGCACCATCCCCTACGACAAGCGCTTTGATGATGTGCGCCGGGCCCCCTTCCTGGTGCTCGACGATCTGGGCACGGAAAGCGCCACGCCCTGGGCGCAGGAGAAGCTCTACCAGCTCTTCAATTTCCGCTATGTCTCGCGCCTGCCTACCGTGATCACGACCGCCAAACCCATCGAGGCGCTCGACGCCAAATTGCGCACCCGCATGTTGGACGCGACCCGCAGCA
>JAGPHL010000105.1:0-2032 GCA_018055515.1 Anaerolineae bacterium | reverse complement strand
GAGGAGGACACCATGGTTGATGAAGGACGGCAGAAAGTATTAGATCAAACCGTAGCGCAGGTGAAGCGTCGTTTCGGCGAGGGCGCGCTGATGCGCCTGGGTGAGGCAACGCATTTGCAGGTGGAGGTCATCCCCACCGGGTCGCTGGCGGTGGACATTGCCCTGGGCGTCGGCGGGTTGCCGCGGGGGCGGATCACCGAGATCTACGGCCCCGAAGGGTCCGGCAAGACCACCCTCTGTCAGCATCTCGTCGCCGAATGCCAGAGGCGCGGCGGAATTGCCGCCTTCATTGACATGGAGCACGCCCTGGATCCCACGTACGCCGCGCATTGCGGTGTGGATGTGGACAATCTCTACATCTCCCAACCCGATACGGGCGAGCAGGCGCTGGAAATCGCCGAGGCGTTGGTGCGCAGCGGGGCCGTGGATGTCGTCATCATTGACTCCGTGGCGGCGCTGGTGCCGCGCGCCGAGATCGAAGGCGAGATGGGCGACAGTCACCCCGGCTTGCAGGCGCGCTTGATGAGCCAGGCGCTCCGCAAGCTCTCCGGCGCGATCAAGCAGAGCAACGCGGTGATGGTCTTCACCAATCAATTGCGCGAGAAGATCGGGGTGATGTTTGGTTCGCCGGAGACGACCTCGGGCGGGCGGGCGCTCAAGTTCTACGCCTCCGTGCGGATGGATGTGCGGCGCGTGACCGCCATCAAAGAGCAGGGGGAGATCGTGGGACACCGCACGCGGGTGCGCATCACCAAGAACAAGGTCGCGCCGCCCTTCCGCGTGGCCGAATTCGACATCATGTTCGGGAGCGGCATCAGCCGGGCGGGCGATCTCCTGGACATCGGCCTGGAGCTGGGGGTCCTGGACAAGCGCGGTTCGTACTACTACTACGAGGGCGAGCGCTTTGCGCAGGGGCGTGAGAATGCCAAGCTGTACGTGGCGGAGAACCCCGTCTTCGCTGACGATATCGAGCGCCTCATCCGCGAGCGCCTGCAGACTCTGGAAGAAGTGCCGCTCAAGGTCGGCGTCACCGCCGAGGGCGGCGAGATGGACAGTGAGGACATCTAAGCCCGCGCGACAGCGGCGTTCCCTCGGAAAATAAGGACCGGTGAGCCGTGAGGAGAGAGCTGCTGCAGTTTTTGCTTGCGGTTCACAACTCACGACTCACATTTTTATTCTCGGTGGTGGGTTGGAGGAACATGGTAACTCCTGGAGGATGCGATGGATGCTCTGGCAAGTTTGAGTCCCGTAGTTCAGGCCCTCGTGGCCACGCTGTTCACCTGGGGGATGACGGCAGTGGGAGCGGCCGCCGTGTTTTTGGGCCGCGAGGTCAACCGTAAATTGCTGGACAGCATGTTGGGATTTGCCGCCGGGGTGATGATCGCCGCGAGCTATTGGTCGCTGCTCGCGCCGGCGATTGAGATGGCGGCGGGGGGGCCGTTGCCGGCCTGGTTCCCGGCCGTCATCGGCTTTTTGATGGGCGGCGCCTTCCTGCGGTTGGTGGATCGGCTCCTCCCGCATTTGCACGTCGGGGAGACGACTCCCGAAGGCCTCAAATCCCCCTGGCAACGGACGACATTGCTGGTCCTGGCGATCACGCTGCACAACTTCCCCGAAGGGCTGGCGGTGGGGGTGGCTTTTGGCGCGCTCGCAGCAGGGTTGCCGATCGCCGCGACGTCTGGCGCTGCGGCGCTGGCGCTGGGCATCGGGATCCAGAATCTTCCCGAAGGGTTGGCGGTTTCCATGCCCCTGCGGCGTGAGGGCATCTCGCGGGGCAAAAGTTTCTTTTACGGTCAGCTTTCGGGCATGGTCGAACCTGTCGCCGCGGTGTTGGGCGCCGCGGCGGTGATGGTGGCGCAGCCGATTTTGCCTTACGCGCTGGCTTTTGCGGCGGGCGCGATGATTTTCGTGGTCGCCGAGGATTTGATCCCTGAAGCGCAACAGGGGGGGTATGTCCACGAGGCGACGCTGGGCGTGATGCTGGGCTTCGCCGTGATGATGTTCCTGGACGTGGCGCTAGGCTAAAATGACC
>JAGPHL010000104.1:2084-9622 GCA_018055515.1 Anaerolineae bacterium | reverse complement strand
CTTTCGACGCCGGCCACAATGTCGGTGTCCATCCGATCCCCCACCATGATGGTGTCCTCGGAGTGCACCCCCAGATAGTTGAGCGCCGTGCGCATCATCAGGGGATTGGGTTTGCCGATAAAAAAGGGCTTCTTGCCCGTCGCCGCCTCGAAGAGCGCCGCCAGCGCGCCGCAGGCCGGGACGATGCCGTGCTCCGTCGGCCCGGAGGAATCGGGATTGGTGGCAATGAAACGCGCCCCCTCCTGAATCAGCCGCACGGCTTTGGTGAAGACGGCGAAACTGTAGGTGTCCGTCTCGCCTACGACCACGTAATCCGGGTGCTGATCGGTGATGACGTAGCCGATCCCATGGATCGCGTCGGTCAGACCGCTCTCGCCGATGACATAGGCGGTGCCGTTGGGCCGCTGCGAATGCAGGAAACGCGCTGTCGCCAGCGCCGAGGTGAAGATGCGCTCCGGCGGGATCTTCAGCCCGCTGAACGACAGGCGGTACGAAAGATCGCGGGGCGTCCACAGCGGATTGTTCGTGAGCACGAGGTACTTCGCGCCGCGCTCCTCTAGCTGTGCGATAAAGGTATCCGCGCCGGGAATGGGCTCCTTGCCCCTCACCAGCACACCGTCCATGTCAATCAAATAATTTTTCGGCATCACGCTCTTCCTCCCCCATGACCCATCACCCTTTCCCCATGACCCATCACCCCATTACCCTTTGCGTGTCAACACTCCATACCACTCCGGGCGACGGTCAGCGAAAGTGTCCATCTCAAAAGCCCCTGCGCGGATGACCAGGCGCTTCTCCCTGGCGCGGGCCGGCTCGATGTCGGCGTACACCGTCTCCAGGCCGTCGCCTGCCTCCGCCAGCACCCGGCCGCTGGTCCCCACCACCTGGCTCCGCCCGAAAAAGCGGAAGCCGCTCTCCTCGCCCACCCGATTGCTGGCGAGCAGGTAGACGCAGTTTTCCAGCGCGCGGGTGCGCGTGACGAAGTCCGGCATCAGCTCCGAGGTCTCCGGCCAGTTAGTCGGCAGCGCGATGATGTCGGCGCCCTGCAGCGCCAGCGCGCGCAACCCCTCAGGGAAGCGCAAATCGTAGCAGATGGCGATGCCGATGCGCCCCAATGCCGTGTCCCACACCTGAAACCCGCGATCCCCCGGCGTCGCAAAACGATCCACGCCCAGATAGGGCAGGTGCAGCTTGCGATACGCGCCCAGCAACCCTTCGGGGCCGACAAGGACCGCTGCGTTGAACACGGCCGCGCCGTCCCGCTCCAGCAGCCCCACCACCGTGTAGACGTCCAGTTCGGCGCAGGCTTCCGCCAGCGTCGCGGTCGTCGGGCCGGGGAGCGCTTCAGCCGCTGCGCGCGCTGCCTCCAGATGGGGGAAACCATAGCCGGAAACGGCGCACTCCGGAAAGACGACGAGCCGCGCACCCTGCGTCGCCGCATCCCGCAAGCGCGCAACGATGTCGGCCAGATTGTCGGCGTTACGTCCCAGCTGGGGGTCTGTCTGTACGACTGCCACACGCACCGGCATCGGTAACCTCCCTCTCGTCGAATTCAGGCGTCAGGTGCAGGCGTCTCGCAAGCGCCCTTGAGATTCACCTGCGAGAACAGCGTGTCCAGCAAGGTCAGCGTCCGGATGATGTCCCGCCGCTCGTCCACACTCAAGGTGCGGATCCAATCCACCATGTGCTGCTCCGTGCAGTGCAGCAAGTCCTCGTAGGCGGTGCGTCCCTCCGGGGTGAGCGCCAACACGATGCGACGGCGATCCTCGGCGTCGCGCTCCCGGTGCACCAGCCCTCGCCCTTCCAGTCCCTGGACGAGCTTCGACATGGTAGGCAGCGAGACGCCCTGCATGGCGGCCAGCGCCGAGAGACACTGCGCCCCTTCACGGTAAAGGCGCGCCATCACCCGGAACTGCGCTTCGGTAAACAGCCCCGCGGAGTGCAGGCGCAAATCCTTGCGCATCAACCGCGACAACCGGGGCACCACCGCGATGATGCGATGAGCACAATCCAGCAACGTTGGCTGTTGCATGTCTTCCATCCGTCTCCCTCCCCCGGCCTACCGGATCGTCTAGGGGCGCTTGCCAGCCCAGCGCAACAAGGGCAGTTGAGGCTCTCCCGTCGCCGCGTTCCACACCAGGAATTCTGGGGGCGTGTCGAGGGGGACGCCTGCCGCCAGTCTCGAAAAGGCCAGCTGCGTTTCCCAAGAAAACGGCTCACTGGCCTCTGCCGAAACCCAGGTGCCCGTATTCACCACCCACGTCGTCCTTTCCGCATCACGCAGAGGGGTACGTTCGGGGATATGCGTGTGCCCCAAAATGAGGCTGCGCACCGGAACGCCACGGGCGCGGAAACGCGCCAGGATATCCCCGATCACCCTGGGCATGTAATTGAGGTTCGCCTCATCATTGACGAGGGCCGACCACGTCCGCCCGGCGTGAAAGGCGAACCAGGCCAGCAGCACATACTCCATGCCCAGCCGCAAAGATTCGGTTATCAGCAGCGCCCACAACGCCTTGAAGCCGCTGTACACGGCCAACAGCGCCAGGGCCACCAGCCCGCCCTGCTCTAACACCAGGCGTTCCCACTCTTGCCAGGAAAAGCGCGCCTGCTCCTGCGCCAGAGCCGCGAGATCCTCCAGCAGCGCCGCCGGCAGTCCCTGGGACGCCTCCGGTCGAACCGGCGCGGTCAGCAATGAACGGGTCTCACGGTGTTTGCGCTGGATTTCCAGCAAGGCCCAGCCTGTATCTCTGAGAAGCCGCGCCACCACCACCAGCCCGGAGAGGGGATCTTCCTGCAAGATGCGCCCCACCGCGCGGGTGACGGGACGCACGTTATCCAGATAGGGATAGATGCTCTCCAGACGATTGTACACGTACCGCGTCAAAAGCAGCCCGGAGGGATACTCCAGCAGCTCCGGGCGATGGGGCAACACCGGATTGAGGTTATCATAAAAATGGTTGATCGGTTCGTATTGCCCGCCATGCTCGACATAAACCTGCCGAAGCCCATCATAGTAGAACCACGGCTCGAAAGCGATGTGCCCGGCAAGCATTTCCGGGGTCAACGCCGGCGCTGCGACCTCGCCCTCAGCGTAGGCGAGATACGCGCGCAGAATCTCTTCGCCGATCGCCGCCCGCACTTGGGGCCAGTGCAACTCCGGGTCGTGATTGCCCCGGATGAAGAGCACCCGGTTCCCCACCGCGACGAACCAGCCCAAAGCCGCGAAAAACTGCGGATGCCCCTGCGCGATCTGCCGCAGTTTCCACACGCTTTCCGTTTCCGTAGAACCCAATCCGAAACGCCGTTTTTGCCGGCCCAGCTCCGCATGGCGCGAAACGCCACACACGGCCTCGAGTTCAGGTCCCTCTGGCGGCAATTTGCACACCTGGACGAAATCAAACGTATCGCCGTTGAGGATCAACAGCCACGGTTTGCCGGCATATCGCGGGGCCTCTTTCTGCGCGTGATGATAGCGCAAGAAGGCGAAGAATTCCGCATCGTAGAAGAAGTCCTCCCGCCGCGAATAGCCCCCCACTTCCGGCAACCACCCCTCGCCAAGATGGAAGTCACTCACCAGCAGCAGATTTTCGTCAGGTAGAGGTTGAGACAAGCCGATCCCCCGCTTCTTGAGATGATGCGGTCAGAATGACGCCACGAGGTGCGATGCCAGCCACGACGCGAGCTGCGCCCGCAACGCCGCCTGGACGTCCTCGATCGCGCCGCCCGCGTCCAGACGCACCCAACGCTGCGGCTCCTGTCGCAGCAGCTCCAGGTAGCCCGCCCGCACCCGCTCATGAAAGGCCAGCGTCTCCTGGTCCAGGCGGTTGATCTCGCCGCCTCCTTGAAGCCGCCGTTGCAGTCCCACTTCCGGCGGCAAATCCAGATAGAACGTCACATCGGGGATCAACCCGCCGGTCGCAAAGCGCGTGATTTCGCGCAAGACATCGAGCGGCAATCCGCGTCCATAGCCCTGATAGGCATACGTGCTGTCGAAATAGCGATCGCAGAGCACGAGCTGTCCCGCCGCCAGCGCCGGACGAATCACCTCCGCCACCAGCTGCGCTCGCGCCGCCGAGTAGAGCAAGATTTCCGCCGGCGCGGCCATCTCCGTGTGCGCCGGATCGTGCAACACGGCGCGAATGCGCTCGCCGATGCGGGTGCCGCCGGGTTCCCGAGTCTGCAGCACGGGATATCCTTCCGCCGTCAGCCACGCATAGAGCAGGGCCGCCTGCGTGGTCTTCCCACTGCCGTCAGGCCCTTCCAGGGTGATAAACAGCCCCCGGGCCAGCGTTCCCACGGATCTAGGACTCCTCCTGCAAGAGCCGCACATGCCGGTACGGATCTTTGCCGAAAGATTCGGAGGACAGATGTGCCTCCCGCGCCATCTCATGCTGATAGCGACGGATGTAGGCATTTTGCGGCGCGAGGTCAATCATCGTCGCCCCCATCGCAATACGTCGAATCGCCTCCTCGGTCTCCCGCATCGCCCGCTCGAACGCCTCGCCGCCCTCCAGGGAGATGTGGAACAGCTCCGCCAGGAAGGATTCCATCTGCGCCGCCGTGTTGGCGCGCAGTACGTAGACCGGCGCGCCGCGACGTTCCGCATCCGCCACGATCTTGGGCCGTTGCCGATAATGCTGCTTGGTGGTCACAAGCACCTCCGCCGAGCCGAGGTCGTCCACGATCTCCACCGGTACCTGCAACATCTGCGCGGCGCGTTCGAGCCGGTTGCGGGCGATGCCGTAGGGGAAGATGTGGAGCGCCTTCATGCGCGCCTCCGCAGAGCGGCTCACGGGCAAGGCCCGCGACACCACCGGTTCCACGGCCACTTCGGTCAGATGCGTCGTGACGGCGTCCTTGTGGATGTTGCCATTTTCGCCCCGCGAACGCAGCTGCGCGCGCGGCGGGCGTCCCCGCAGCAGGCTGTCCACGGATTCGGCGACGTCCTCATGCACGAGCACCTGTTGCCGCGCCTGAATCTCCACGAGAATGTCGAAAGTCGGCGGGGCACGCCGCTCCAACACGGTCTTCTGCGTGCCGCGCCGGCGCGCCTCTTCATCAGAAAGCGTCACGCTTTCGATGCCGCCCACGAGGTCGGAGAGCGTGGGGTTGAGGAGGAGATTGTCCAGCGTGTTGCCGTGCGCCGTCGCGATGAGCTGCACCCCGCGCTCGGCAATCGTCCGCGCCGCCATCGCCTCCAGTTCCCGGCCGATTTCGTCAATGACGATCACTTCGGGATTGTGATTTTCGACCGCTTCGATCATCACCTCGTGCTGTAATGTCGGCAGCGCCACCTGCATCCGCCGGGCGCGTCCGATCGCGGGATGGGGAATGTCGCCATCGCCGCCGATCTCGTTCGAGGTGTCCACGATCACCACCCGCTTGTTCTCCGCCAGGACCCGCGCCGCTTCCCGCAGCATCGTCGTCTTGCCCACACCGGGGCGTCCGAGAAGCAAGATGCTCTTGCCGGAGGCAATCAAGTCCTTGATGATGTCAATCGTCCCGTAGACGGCCCGTCCCACGCGACAGGTCAGTCCGACAATATCGCCCCGCCGGTTACGGATGGCCGCGATACGGTGCAACGTTCGGGCGATGCCGGCGCGGTTGTCCGCGTCGAAATCGCCGAGCCACTCCACCACCGCGACGAGCTCTGCCTGCGTCACCTCTGTCTCGCGCAGCACGACCTCCACGTCGGTATAACGCGCTGTCGGCACGCGGCCCAGGTCCAGGATCACTTCCAGCAAGTCATCCCGGCGCCCCAGCTGTGCCAGGCTCGCCTGCAGGTCCTGCGGCAGGATCTGCATCAGCGCGTCCAAATCATCCATCACAATCTGCGTGCCATTCCCCATAAACTGTTGTTGCAACTCCTTGGAAAATAGAGATCAGTGAGTCAGCGGTCAGCGAATCAGCGAATCTCAAAATCACTTGCGTCCACCCATTGCTGCGCCCCATCAACGCCGGAGAACCATTGGACACCGATTTTCACAGATTCTTCTCTCATCTGCGTTTATCTGCGTCCAGCCACGTTGCTGCGTTTAGCCACGTTCTTCTCCACCCCTGGTGGCGGTTCCCATTGTACCACGAAGCAGAACAAGTAAAAGTTTCCTTAGCTTGACGAAGCTTGACAAGCTCGCAGGCTATGCTAAAACAAGGGCAAGGACTTCTGCGACAGTCAGATGCAGGACGCCTGTTGTCACAGTCATCCCACCACTTGCCGAATCGGAGCGCCATGCTGAATCCAATCCGACTGTTGCGCCGGTTGTTGGAGCTTGACCGCGCCTTTCCAGCGCTCAGCGACGCGGAGGTCGCCGCCGAAGTCGAGCGCCTGTACCCCTGGAACTTCTGGACCAATCTCTTCGATGGCGCCAATTTCTGGTTCGGCTCGACCTTCATCTCCGCCGGCACGATCCTCGCCCTCTTCATCAGCAAGCTCACCCCCGATCCACGCGCGGTGGGCGTGATGGCGGCGATCGCGCAGGCGGGATGGTTTCTACCGCAGCTCTTCACGGCGGGGATCGTCGAGCGCCTGCCGCGCAAAAAAGCCATGGTGGTCAACCTGGGGTTGGTGCTGGAGCGGTTGCCCGTCGCGCTGTTGGCCATCGCGCCGCTCCTGGCGGTCCGCAACCCGCGTGGGGCGCTGGCGCTCGCCCTGGGAGCGCTCACCTGGCACGTCGTCGGCGCGGGCGTTGTCGCCATCTCCTGGCAGGACATGCTCGCCAAAATCATCCCCCTCAACCGGCGCGGACGCTTTTTTGGCCTCACCAATGCGGTGGGGACGATCATGGGTTTCGCGGCAGCCGTCGTGAGCGCGCAGCTGCTGGACAACGTCGCCTACCCCATGAATTTCTTCTATTGCTTCGTGCTGGCGGCATGTTTCATCACCCTCAGCTGGATCTCTCTGAGCCTGGTGCGCGAGCCGCCGCAACCGGTCACGACGCCCCGTCCCAGTTTTGGCGCGTTCTGGAAACGCCTGCCGGAGATCATCAAGCGCGATCACAACTTCGCCCATTTCATGATCGCCCGGCTGTGTCTGGCGCTGGCGACCATGGGCAGCAGTTTTCTGGCGGTCTCGGCAATCCAACGTTGGAATTTGGGAGACAGCGCGGCCGGCTATTACACGCTCGCGGCGCTGATAGGACAGGCGACGGGGAATCTGCTGTTCGGCTTTCTCGCCGACCGTTTCGGGCACGTGCGCAACCTGGTCTTTGGCGCGCTGGCCAGCGCCCTGGCCTTCCTCCTGGCATGGCTCGCACCGACCCCCGCATGGAACTATGGCGTCTTCGTGCTCAACGGCATCGGCGCGAGCGCGCTGTTGGTCTCGGGGATCATGGTGGTGATGGAATTCTCCAGCGCGGAGCTGCGCCCGACCTACCTGGGGCTTTCCAACACCGGCACGGGCATCGCCGGGCTGATCGCGCCGTTGATCGGCGGCGTCCTCGCCAAAAACAGCTACGCTCTCGTCTTCATCAGCAGCGCCGTGATAGGGCTGCTCGGCTGCGCGCTGATGGCCCTGTGGGTGCGCGATCCCCGCTGGG
>JAGPHL010000104.1:0-1984 GCA_018055515.1 Anaerolineae bacterium | reverse complement strand
TCCAGCAACCGCGCACCGAGGCAGTCGCCAGACGCTTCACCCAACGTCAGGATCCTCACCTGGAAGTGTTCTGGGGGGACGTGCGCGACGCTGAGGCGGTCGCCCGCGCCGTTGCCGGTCAGGACGTCATCCTGCACCTGGCGGCCATCATCCCCCCGCAAAGCAATGAGGAGCCCGAACTGGCGCGGCAGGTCAATGTCGAAGGCACCCGCAACTTGCTGACAGCAGCCGAGGCGCAACCGCGGCCCCCAAAATTCGTGCTGGCATCCACATTCGACCTCTTCGGCCCCACGCGCCACCTGCCCCCGCCGCGCCGCGTCACCGACCCCGTCGTCCCCACCGACCCCTACACCGAGCATAAGCTCGCTGCCGAGACCATGGTCAAAGCCTCCGGGCTCACGTGGGCCATTTTCCGTTTCTCCGACGTGCCGCACATTGCGCTGCGCGAGGCGCATCCCATCATGTACGAGATTCGCCCCGACACGCGCTTCGAGGTGATCCACCCACGTGATCTGGGTCTGGCGCTGGCCAACGCCCTGGAGTGCGATGCGGTCTGGGGCAAAGTGCTGCTGCTCGGCGGCGGCCCCACATGCCAGACCACCTATGGCGAGTATTTGGGGAAGATGCTGACGGCGATGGGCATCGGGCCGCTGCCCCCCGAGGCTTTCACCACGGCGGAATATTGCACGGATTGGCTCGATACGGAGGAGAGCCAACGGCTGTTGCAGTATCAGCGCGCCAGCTGCGACGACATCGTGAACGAGGTCGCGGCGCTGTTGGGCTGGCGGCGCCTCATCATGCCGCTGGCGCGGCCCTTTGCGCGGCGCTCCATCCTCAAGCTCTCGCCCTACTGGAAAAAGCAACGGCAGGAGCAGGCCGCAAAGCAAATCTAACCGCAAGCAGCCATGGGACGTGGCGTCAGGTCCGTCCTTAATCGAACTCAGGAGGCTATGAGATGAAAACTGGAGTTGCGACCGTCAAGGCACCCCAAGCACTCGGCCCCTACTCACAGGGGATCATAACCGGGCCGTTTGTCTTCGTTTCGGGGCAGTTGGGGCTGATTCCGGAGACCGGCGCCTTCGCCGGCGAGGACATAGAAAGCCAGGCGCGGCAGGTGATGCAGAACCTGCAGGCCATCCTCGAGGCCGCTGGCACCGATTTCGCGCACGTCGTGAAGACAACCATTTTCCTCGCCGACATGGCCGACTTCAAAGCGGTCAACGCCATCTATGGGGAATACTTCCCGGAGACGCCGCCGGCGCGTTCTACCGTCGCCGTGGCCGAGCTGCCGCGCGGCGGACGGATAGAAATCGAAGTCATTGCCCGGCTGCCCTAGCGCGGGAGCGGCCCGCCATTCAAACGCCACAACGCCGGAAGAAAACTTCCGGCGTTGTGTGTACCCCTGTCAGGACTTGAACCTGAAACCTTTTGGTCCGCAACCAAACGCTCTATCCAATTGAGCCACAGGGGCAAAGTCTACCCGCTACCCTCGCCCCGGCCGGCGAGGCCTGTGCGGCCCCGGCGCTCCGGGAGTGAAGAGTACCCCTGTCAGGACTTGAACCTGAAACCTTTTGGTCCGCAACCAAACGCTCTATCCAATTGAGCCACAGGGGCACATCAGGCGGGGAGGCAGGGATTCGAACCCTGGGTGGAGATTTATTGTCCCCACAACCGCTTAGCAGGCGGCCCCGATCGTCCACTCCGGCACCTCCCCAGGTGCGCATCCACTTATTAAGGCGGAGGGAGTGGGATTCGAACCCACGGTAGTTTGCACTACGACGGTTTTCAAGACCGCTGCCTTCAACCGCTCGGCCATCCCTCCGGGTCCGCGGAGGTCCCCCTTCCTCGCAGCCAAAGTATACCACGCCCACGGGTTTTGTCAAAACGACGCAGGCACAAATAGTCATGGACTGCAAGGTCGCAGCGAGGCCAAAATGAGGGCTTTGACGACCATTCATTTCTATTTCGCAACACACTCGTCATT
>JAGPHL010000103.1:5816-9623 GCA_018055515.1 Anaerolineae bacterium | reverse complement strand
AGCGTCTTCCCCTCCCGCGAGACCTGGGAGGCCGAATTCACCGCCGCGCTGGCAAGCGTCCCCGCCTTTGGCGCTTTCCAGGGCCGGCTCGCCGAAGGGCCCGCCGTGCTCCTCGAGGCCATGGCCGCCTTCGAGGAGCTGCTGCGTCGCGTGGGAAAGCTCTATCTCTACGCGATGATGGAACACGCCGTGGACATGAACGATCCCTGGGCCGCTGCCGCTGAAAGCCGCGCTCAAGGCCTGATGGGACACACGATGGCGACGACAGCGTTCCTCAACCCCGAACTGCTGGCCATCGGCGAAGCGACGCTGCAGAGCTGGCTGGAGCAGGAACCCCGTCTGGCGTTCATGGAGCACTACCTCCACGACCTGTTCCGACAGCAGGCGCACGTGCGTTCTACCGAGGTAGAAGCGCTGCTGGGCATGTTGCTGGATCCCTTCAGCGGCGCAGAGGCCACCGCCGGCATGTTGACCAACGCCGATTTCAAGTTCGAGCCGGCGATTGCCAGCGACGGCACGCAGCTTCCCGTGACCCAGGGGACGCTGGAGAAAATCCTCCACGGCCCGGACCGGGAGGCCCGTCGCACCGCCTGGGAACATAGCACCGACCTGCACCTGGCGTACAAAAACACGCTCGCCGCGTGCCTCGTCACCTCGCTGAAGCAAAGCGTCTTCACGATGCGCGCGCGCAACTACGAGTCCACCTTGCAGGCAGCGCTCTTTTCCCAAAACATCCCCGAGGCCGTCTTCCACAATCTCATCGAGACCTTCCGCAAGCATCTTCCCACGTGGCATCGCTACTGGGCGCTCCGCCGCAAAGCGCTCGGCGTGGAGACGTTACATCCCTACGACATCTGGGCGCCGCTGCAGAAGACCCGGCTGCCCTCCATCCCCTACGAACAGGCCGTGCAGTGGATTTGCGAGGGCCTCGCGCCGATGGGCCCAGAGTATGTGGAGACGGTGCGTCGCGGCTGCACCCAGGAACGCTGGGTGGACGTGCTCCCCAACCAGGGCAAGCGCGCCGGCGCCTTTTCCGCCGGCTGGCCCGGAACCTATCCCTTCATCATGATGAGCTACAATCACGACGTCTTCAGCCTGAGCACGCTGGCCCATGAATTGGGGCACTCCATGCACTCCTATCTCACCTGGAAAACGCAGCCCCTCATCTATTCGCAATATTCGATGTTTGTGGCAGAGGTGGCCTCCAACTTCCATCAAGCGCTCGTGCGGGATTATCTGCTGCGCACGCAGTCCGACCCCGCTTTCCAGATTGGGCTCATCGAGGAGGCGATGTCCAACTTCCACCGCTACTTCTTCATCATGCCCACGCTGGCGCGCTTCGAGCTGGAGACGCATCAGCGGGTGGAACGCGGCCAGGGCCTCACGGCCGATGACATGATCGCGCTGATGGCAGACCTCTTCGCCGAAGGCTACGGTGACGAGATGCACGTGGACCGCGATCGGGTGGGCATCACCTGGGCGACGTTTGGGCATCTCTATGTGGACTATTACGTCTTTCAATACGCCACCGGCATCTCCGGCGCGTATGCCCTGTCGCGCCGCGTGCTGGAGGAGGGGACGCCCGCTGTCGAGCGGTACACGCAATTCCTCAAGAGCGGCAGCGCGCTTTATACCCTCGACGCGCTGAAGCTGGCGGGAGTGGATCTCACTACGCCAGAAGCGGTCGAGGTCACCTTCGGCATTCTGGCGGAGATGGTGACGCAGCTGGAGCAGCTCCTGGGGTGATTCCGCAGCTCTAAAAAAACACGGGGGACGCGCGGCCGATGAATGAGGCCGGCGTCCTCCGTGTTCCTGTGTGAAAATCATGGCGACAGAACTGACGCTACTCTCGTGGAACGTCAACGGCCTGCGAGCGGCCGTGCGCAAGGGATTCCTGACGTGGTTTCAACAGGCCGCGCCCGATGTGCTGTGCTTGCAGGAGACGCGCGTCGAAGAAGCCCTCTTGCCGGCCGAAATCGCCCGGCTGACGGGCTATGACGCCTACTGGCACGCCGCGCAGACCCGCAAGGGCTACAGCGGCACAGGCCTGCTCACCCATCTGCGCCCCCTGGAAGTGCAAACCGGCCTGGGCATCCCCGAATTCGACCAGGAGGGCCGCACACAGATCGCCCGCTACGCGACCTTCACGCTGCTCAACGGCTACTTTCCCAACGGACGGCGCGATCAACAGCGCGTGGACTTCAAGCTGGCCTTCTACGAGGCCTTCCTGGAGCGCTGTGAGGCATTGCGCCGCGCGGGGCAGGCGGTGATTTTCTGTGGAGACGTCAACACCGCGCACCGTCCCATTGACCTCACCCATCCAGGCCCCAACCGCAACACGTCGGGCTTTCTGCCGGAGGAGCGCGCCTGGATGGATCGCTTCATTGAGGCGGGGTATGTGGACACTTTCCGCCATTTCCATCCCGACGCGGCGGAACAGTATACCTGGTGGTCGCAAGCGACCCGCGCCCGCGAGCGCAACGTCGGTTGGCGCATTGACTATTTCTTCGTCGCCGCCGAGGTCCTGCCGCGCGTGCGCGACGCCTTCATCCTGCCGGAAGTCATGGGCAGCGATCACTGCCCGGTGGGGATAGTGCTGGAGGTCTGAAGCGGCGCGTCCCCTTCATGCCCTGTGCCTGACCGGACCTCAGCCTTGAGCGACGGAGGGCCGCTTTCGCAACCGCTGCGTGAGGTGATACGCCGCCATCCCCGCGAGGTAGCCCAGCGCCATGTTGCTCAACACGGAGACGAGCACCGTCAGCGCCACAAAGAGGAGCTCCGCATTCCACGAGAGGGTCTTCGCCCCCTTGAGCAATTGCAATCCCACATAGCACAGCATCGCGCCGATGATGGCCTGCGGGAAGACGGAGAAGAGCTGCGCGATGGAAGGGGAGAGGAACAGTCCCAGCGCGATCTCGATGCTGCCCTCCAGCACGTTCGCGCCGCCCGTCCGCGCGCCGAAAGCGTACTGGCCCGCGAGTCCCCCCGCTCCATGGCAGAGCGGGAAACCGCCGAAAAAGGGGACGATCACGTTGATGAGGCCGTGATTCAACGCCAGTCTGCGTTCCGCCACCGGATGTTCCGGCCAATAGGTCTTGATGAGGGCCGCCGTAGCGATCACCGCGTTGGCGGCCGTGAGGGGAATCTGCGCCAGCCCCGCCTGTAAGAACGCCTGCCACATCTCGGCGAGGGTGAAGGACGTGAGCGGCGGCAGCTGCAATCGCGGTGGCGCGAGACCGCGCAGCTCGCCCCGGAAAAACGCGATACCCAGTCCCAACGCCATCAACACCAGGCCGGCCGGTGCGAAGCGATTGTCACGCAGCAGCAGGATCAACGCCAGCGCGACGACGCTCCACAGCCATCCTGTCGCCATCATGCGGAACGCCTGCACGAGCAGCAGCGCCGCCAGCGAGAACTGAATCCCACGGACGATGCACGGCGGGGTGTACCGGGCGATCCAGTCCACCACCCCCGTCGCGGCGAAAAGCAGCCACACCAGCCCCATCGTGAAGCCCGCCGCATAGATCATCGAGGGCGGCCACGCCTGCGCGATCGCCACCGCTGCGATGGCCTTCATCGGCTCGATAGGCAACGGCAGATGATAGACCAGTCCGGTCACGAGGTTTGCCAGTCCCATCAGCACCAGGAACCCGGCAGGATTCATCCCGCAAACCGCGATGTAGCCCACGGAGAGGGGGAAGAGCGTGCCAAAATCCCCCATCGCGCCGCTCAATTCGCGCAGGCTGAACTCGAAGGATTTGATTTTCATGCCCGGCCTCCACGCTAGCTCATAACTGGATGCTGGAT
>JAGPHL010000103.1:0-5716 GCA_018055515.1 Anaerolineae bacterium | reverse complement strand
ACTGGATGCTGGTCGCCATAGTGTAATACGATTCAGAGAGTCGGCAAAACCTCCTGACTTCATCTTTGAACTTGACATAAGCAGAAGTCGGCAAGCCGTGAGTAAAGAGCCGTCTCGGTCTTGACCATACGCCCCCCATAGGCGCGCTGTTTTCATCCTCGCTGGCGCCCGCTGGGGCATGGGAGGTATTCCAATTCAGGGAAAAGAGTAGATAATGGTCTACAAAACTCAGGTCGCCCCTTGACAATTCGGGGGAAGTGAAGTATAGTATTTTTACCCCCCCCCAGGTGGGGGGGGGTAAATCAATAAGGAGAAGGAGATGGACACACACGACCCTGCCGCTCACCTGCATCATGGCACACACCATGAAGAGGCCCTGCGTCAGCTCAAGACGACGGAGGGACACTTGCGCGGCATTCAACGGATGCTGGAAGAGGACGCCTACTGCATAGACGTCATCCGTCAGATTCAGGCGGTGCAGGCAGCGTTGAACAAGATCAGCGTGCAGATTCTTGAGGAGCACCTCAACTCGTGCGTCATCACTGCCGTGCGCGGCGAGGATCCCCAAGAACGCGAGCGGGTGCTCAAAGAAATCAGCGATGTATTTGAAGCAGCAACCAAGGTGTGAGATTTCTCGAAGGTATTGAATCACGCAATCCGCAATCAATCTGTAATCAAATGGAGGCAGCAGGAATGGACAAGAAAGCACGTTATTTATTGGCAGCGATTCGCATCGGCTTGGGATGGATTTTTTTCTGGGCTTTTCTGGATAAACTTTTTGGCCTGGGACGCTCGACCGCTCCAAAGGACGCCTGGCTGGCCGGCGGGTCGCCGACGGCGGGTTTTCTGGGATTCGCGACGCAGGGCCCGTTGGCAGAGCTATACAAAAGCATAGCCGGGAGCCCCGTCGTGGATACGCTATTCATGATAGGACTGTTGGGGCTGGGAGTGGCGCTCCTGTTGGGCATCGGCCTCAAGATCGCTGGCACCGCCGGGCCGCTCATGATGCTGTTGATGTGGTCGGCGCAATTGCCGCCCGCCACGAACCCGCTCATTGACAATCACATTATCTTCGCGCTGCTGCTGATGCTGTTCCCGGCGGTCAAGGCCGGACACACCCTGGGGTTGGGCGCCTGGTGGGCCGAGAAAACCCGCACCGCGCCGATTTTGCAGTAAGAGTAAGGGGTAAAGGGGAAAAGGTAATGGGGTCAAGAGGTGATATGTCGTCTCGGCACTCATTACCCATCACCCATCACCCATTACCCATTACCCATCTACCCATCACCCATCTATGGAGGAAAAAACATGACGACCGTAACCTATACCGTACCCAATATCTCTTGTGGGCATTGTGTCCGCACCATTCAGAATGAGGTGGCGGAACTTGAGGGCGTTCGCGCGGTGAAGGCCGACCTCGGCACCAAGTCGGTCGAAATCGCCTTCGACGCCCCGGCGACGGAAGAGGCGATCAAGGCCCTGCTGGCAGAGATCAACTATCCGGTAGCGTGACAGGGTAATGGATGATAGGGTAAACTCCCTCATCACCCATTACCCATTACCCATTACCCATTACCCATCACCCATCACCCATTACCCATCACCCATCACCCATCTTGAAAGTCATATGTCCGAATCCAAGCATTTAACCCTTCCCGTCACCGGCATGACGTGCGCGAACTGCGTGGCTACCATCGAACGCAGCTTGAAGCGGCAGCCGGGCGTGCAGGACGCCGTGGTGAACCTCTCGTCGGAGCGCGCGACAGTGATCTTCGACCCGACGCTGGTGGATCTCTCCACCCTCACCGCACGCATCGAGCGCGCCGGCTACGGCATCGCTACCGGCGAGGCCGAGCTCAGCATCAAGCGGCTCGCCGACGCTAACGACGCCCGGCGGCTCGAAAAGGCCCTGCTCCAGCTCGAGGGCGTGTTGGAAGCGCAGGTCTCGTTGGCGACAGAAAAGGCCCGCGTGCGCTACGTGCCCACCCTCGTCAGCCAGGCGGAGCTCCGCAAGGCCGTGGCGCAGGCCGGCTTCGAGGCGTTGGAGCTCGGCGGCGAGGCCGAGGACGCCGAAGCCAAAGCCCGCGCTGACGAAATCGCCCGTCAAAAACGGATGCTCATCATCGGCCTGATCTTTACGGTGCCGCTGTTCGTCTTCTCGATGGCGCGCGACCTGGGCCTGCTCGGCATGTGGGCGCACGCCGGCTGGGTCCATTGGGTGATGCTGGCATTCGCCACGCCGGTGCAATTCTACGTCGGCGCGCAGTACTACGTCGGCGCGTACAAAGCGCTGCGCAATCGCTCCGCCAACATGGACGTCCTCATCGCGCTCGGCACGACGGCGGCCTATCTCTATTCGTTGCCCATCGTCTTCGGCTGGCTGGAGGGACACGTCTACCTGGAAACTTCCGCCGTCATCATCACCCTGGTGCGCCTGGGCAAGCTCCTGGAGGCCCGCGCCAAAGGGGGCGCCTCCGAGGCGATCAAGAAGCTGCTGGGATTGCGGCCCAAAACGGCGCAGGTGTTGCGCGACGGGATCGAGATGGAAGTGCCGGTAGACGACGTGCGGGTGGGGGATGTGGTGCTCGTGCGCCCCGGCGAAAAAATCCCCGTGGACGGCGTCGTCATCGAGGGACGCTCGGCGGTGGATGAATCCATGCTCACCGGCGAATCGTTGCCGGTGGAGAAAGGGCCGGGCGACCCTGTTATCGGCGCCACGCTGAACAAGCTGGGCCTGCTCAAGTTTGAGGCGACGAAGGTGGGACGCGAGACGGCGCTGGCGCAGATCGTCCGCCTGGTGGAAGAGGCTCAGGGCAGCAAGGCGCCCATCCAGCGGCTGGCTGACCAGATTTCAGCGGTGTTTGTGCCCCTCGTCATCGCCATCGCCGCGCTCACCTTCCTGGGCTGGCTCTTCTTCGGCCCGCCGCTGCCGGCGAATGCCGACACCAACGCCTTCACCCGCGCGCTCATCAACATGGTGGCGGTGCTCGTCATCGCCTGCCCTTGCGCCATGGGCCTGGCGACGCCGACGGCAGTGATGGTGGGGACAGGCCGGGGCGCGGAATTGGGCGTCCTGCTCAAAAACGGCGAGGCGCTGGAACGCGCCGGCCACATCTCCGTGATCGTGTTGGACAAGACCGGCACGCTCACCAAAGGCCAGCCGGCAGTGACGGATGTGGTCATGAGTAACGGGTTAGAGGCCATGGGTGATAGGTCCCCCATTACCCATTACCCATCACCCATCACCCCAGACGAACTCCTTTGCCTCGCCGCCTCCGTCGAGAAAGGCTCCGAGCATCCCCTGGGAGAGGCCATCTGGGCCGAAGCGACGACGCGCGGGCTGACCCTGGCAGCGCCGACGGGCTTTCGGGCCGAGGCCGGGCGCGGCGTCAGCGCGGAAGTCGAAGGCCACAGCGTCGCGGTGGGCAATGTGCGCATGATGGAAGAACGCGGCTATCCGCTCAACGGGCTGCTCTCAGAGGTAGAGCGCCTGCAAGCAGAGGCGAAAACCGCCATGCTGGTCGCTGTGGATGGCGCAGTGCGCGGCGTCATCGCCGTGGCAGACACCCTGAAGGACGGTTCCGTTGAGGCCATCGCCGATCTGCGACGCCTGGGGCTGGAAGTGATCATGCTCACCGGTGACAATCGTCAGACCGCCGAGGCCATCGCGAAGCAGGCGGGCATCGAGCGTGTGCTGGCGGAGGTGCTGCCCGAAGGCAAAGCCGCCGCCATCAAGCAGCTGCAGACGCCGGCCGAAGGCGCCAAAGCCGCCCCCGTCGTGGCGATGGTAGGCGACGGCGTCAACGACGCCCCGGCGCTCGCGCAAGCCGATGTGGGCATCGCCATCGGCACGGGAACGGACGTCGCCATTGCCGCTGCGCCGATCACCCTCATGTCCGGCGACCTGCGCGGCGTGGTGCGGGCGATCGCGCTCTCGCGCAAGACCCTGCGCACCATCAAGCAGAACCTGTTCTGGGCCTTCTTCTACAACGTCATCCTGATCCCGACGGCGGCGCTGGGTCTGCTCAACCCCATGCTCGCGGCGGGCGCGATGTCGTTCAGCAGCGTGTTTGTAGTCACCAATAGCCTGCGGCTGAAACGGGCGTCCCTCGAATAGCAGACGCCGGCCGTTGACCCATCGTATCGAGAGGTCACTCGCGTGCGTCCGTCGGTCATTCCAGTCCTCAAAGCCTTGCTTGCCGCAGCGCTCTTCGGCATCAGTGCGCCGCTGTCGAAGACGCTGCTGGGTGAAGTCGCCCCGATCCCGCTGGCCGGCCTGCTTTACCTGGGCAGCGGGCTGACCGCTGCCGTCCTGTTGGCCTTTCAGCGGCGCACAGCGCCAGCAGGGGAGGCGCGCCTGCAGCGCAGCGACCTCCCCTGGCTGGCAGGGGCCGTGTCGGCAGGCGGGATTGCGGCGCCAATCCTTTTGATGTTCAGCCTGCGCAGCACTCCCGCCGCCACCGCCGCGCTGCTCCTCAATTTCGAGAGCGTCGCCACCACACTCATTGCCGGGTTGATCTTCCACGAAGCCGTCGGACGGAGGACAGGGTGGGCGGTAGGGCTGATCACGCTGGCCAGCATTCTCCTATCGTGGGAAAATAACGGGCAGTGGGGCCTGGCGCCGGGCGCGCTGGGGATTCTGGCCGCCTGCACGTTGTGGGGACTGGATAACAACTTCACGCGGAACATTTCGGCCCGCAATCCCCTGGTCATCGTGGCCTGGAAAGGGCTGGGCGCGGGGACGTTTTCCGTGATCCTGGCGCTAATGACAAGACAAGCGTTCCCCGCGCCTGCGGTCATACTGCGCGCGTTGCTGCTGGGCGGGGTCAGCTACGGCCTGAGCATCATGCTCTTCATCCTCGCTCTCCGCGACCTGGGGGCGGCGCGCACCAGTGCGCTTTTCAGCAGCGCCCCCTTCATCGGCATGATACTGGCCTTTGTCCTGTTTCGTGACCCTCTCGCCCCAACTTTCCTGCTGGCCCTGCCGGTCATGCTCGGCGGCGCCCTGTTGCTCATCGGGGAAGGCCATCAGCACGAACACTACCATCCGCGCCTGGTACACGAGCACCGTCATCGGCACGACGACGGACATCATACCCATGTCCATGCCGCCGGCGAAATTCCCGCGCACGGCTGGCATTCACATCCTCACATCCACGAACCCCAGACCCACACGCATCCTCACACGCCGGATCTTCACCATCAGCACCGGCACGAGACCCCTTAGCGACGCCGTCCATGGCAGTTTGATCCGGCATCCCGCCCCAAACGCAATTGCCAATCCTGCACAAAGGAGTATAAAGTCTGGCTGGGGATAGAATCCCCAGCCAGACACGAGCCAACCGCGCTGAAGCGCGTTGTTGGGGACCTGTCAGACCCGGAATTCATTCCGGGGCGGCGGCCGGCGAGTGAACTGAAGTTCGCGCCACCTTTGCCACGCAAGTGATTTTTCGCTTATTCGCCTTTTCGCTTTTTCGCTGATTCGCCTTTTCGCTTTTTCGCTGACTCGCTGATCTCTATTTTCGAAGGAGACGCCATGTGCTGGCGCACATCATCCAAGGATGAAAATGTGCGGTGACTGTTCAGCCTGGTGCCAGGGTGCCAGACGGCGATGAAGGAACCTTTGTGGCCTGTAGCTTTTGCCCCACCCCCTGCCCCCTCCCCAACGGCGCAGACGCCGTTGGGGAGGGGGAGAAAAAAAATGGGGCTTTGCAGGCGG